>JBEGUE010000204.1:0-5241 GCA_041179045.1 Pseudomonadota bacterium | reverse complement strand
AATCATCGCCACTGGATAGGCCACGATCCAAACCTCTAGCCATACCCAAAAGAGATTCTGCGCAAACCCGATGCGCACTAAAGTGGTGGCCAAAGTAATGCTCAATGACATGAGTCCGCCCATGATGGCGGCAAAAATCAGATTAGGAATATTCATCAGAATCTAATCATAGCGCCTTGACTGCTTAACTGTTATTCTGATTTGTGATCACTATTCCGCGCCCTACATAGGGGAGTCTGCTGAGCAAGCTCAGAGGTTCATCATTCCAAGACTCTAGGAAAATATATGGCTGTTGGCCAAAATCAAAGAAACAGAAAAAACGATCCCATGGTGAGTAAAACCGGCAAAGCTAAATTGGGGCCACTTACTGTGACTCAACTCAGTAAGTTGCTCGAATCGAGCACCAAGCCTAAAGAGAAGGCAAAAATACAGAGGGCGCTCAATAAGCGTCCCCCGGTTGCGGCACCCGCTGCAATAGAAGTCGTAGCCTAATCACTAAGTACTAAGCCCCGAAATTACCGGGGCTTTTTCTTATGTAATATGCTGTCACCATGAAAGCATCTCCCCAAGTTCACTCGATTTATATTGCTGCCCGTGCGGGTGAGTTAATGGTCCAGCTTGCACGAGCTGAGATTATTGCCGGCGAAGGCATTGTGGGAGATCGCTACGCACTAGGTCTAGGCGCATTCTCAAAGACTAAGCCAAAAATACGTCATGTTTCTCTCATTGCTCTCTCAGGCATAGAAAATGCCAATACCCTATTGCACACTAAACAGCGGGCCTTTTTTGGCGCAGGTGATACCAGAAGAAATCTTGTGATCAAGGGGATTTCTGAAGAGGAGTTAAATGGTCTAGTTGGGCGGGTTTTCTATTTAGGGGGTATCGCATTCAAAGGCACTGAATTATGTGAGCCTTGTCAGCGACCAGCCAAGCTACTGAAAAGGCCTGATTTCATGGGCGCTTTTGAGAATAGGGGTGGCCTCAGAGCAGAAGCGCTAGACTCGGGAACTATCAGCGATGGGGATTCGCTCACATACTCATCAGACCAAGAAAAATGATTACCTATACCGAACACGCAAGCATTAGTCCAGAACAGGCGATCGACCTTTATATCCGATCCACTCTTGGGGAGCGGCGGCCAATCGATAAGGTTGAAACCTTTGCAGCGATGCTTGCCAATGCAAATCTCATCATTTCCGCATGGGATGATGAAAAACTCATTGGAATTAGTCGCAGCTTGACAGACTTTGCCTATGTGGCTTATTTAGCTGACCTTGCTGTAGATGAACATTACCAACGGCAGGGAATAGGCAAGCAGCTGATTGAAGAAACTCAGAGGCGCTTAAAGCCTGGTTGCATGATTGTGTTGCTTGCAGCTCCTAAAGCAAATTCCTACTATGAGCATCTGGGCTTTGAGCATAACCCGCGTGCTTGGAGCCTGAAAAAATAATTCAACTTAATATTGCAATATGTCGACTACAAAACTCTGCCTCATTCGCCATGGTGAAACTAGCTGGAATACTGAAAGACGTCTTCAAGGGCATACCGATATTCCCCTCAATACCAAAGGCGTTCTGCAGGCCCGCCAAATGGCGCAAGCCCTTAAAAATACAAAGCTTTTTTTCGACGTTTTATATACTAGCGACCTCAAAAGAGCGGCCGATACTGCAAATGCCATTGTTGAGTTGTTTGGTGTAGAAGCAAGAGTGGATAGCGCCTTACGAGAGCGCCACTTTGGCGCACTTCAGGGGCTCACGATTCAAGAGGCGCCATTACTACAACCTGTAATTTGGCAAGCTCATATTACTCGTGACTTAGAGCATGATCTCGAGGGCGGTGAGAGTATTGCGCAATTTGCATTACGCGTTCAAACTGCTTTAGACAAAATTCAAGAGCAGCATTCAGGAAAAACGATTTTGCTAGTTAGTCATGGTGGCACGCTAGACATGATGTATCGAATTGCTAGCAAGCAAGCCTTAACGACTGAGCGAGTTGCCTCAGTGCCAAATGCCTCATTAAATTGGATTACTCATCGGCAAGGTGATGGCTGGTCAATCGAGAAATGGGCTGACACTCGCCACCTTGAAGATCCCGCCTTAGAAGGCGTTGACCTCTAAACAAAAAAGTCACCCGTAGATGACTTTTTTACTTTTTTTGAGAAGGCTTACTTTCTAATGTGCGCGTGACGAGCAGCATCTTGTGACATGCCCTCACCCTTTGGCTTACCTTCAAGAGCTTCTTTTTCAGCGGTAATTTCTTTACGGCGCTCTTTACAAGAACCCGCTATCTCCTGCAAAGCTTTGCGCGCTCTCGCTGCAGAAGCTTTAACCCCTTTTCCTTGGAACTTTTCGTTCTCAGACTGGTAAACCTCAAAAGCAGCCATTAGCTTGTCATGATGGGACATGTTTTTCCTTATAAATTATTGAAATAATCGACCTAAGAAACACTTTAACCTAATCTAAGTAAATTACTTCAATTTATTGTAGCCAACTATCAATGATGGCTTTTAGCTTTTCTGGTCCGAGCTCAGCAAGGTACAGATTGAAGTCATCGCGCAGCTTAGAATCTTTTTTGAAGGCAAATCCGAGATTATCAAACCCAAGGACTTGGTAGCTACTGCTTACTGGGAGATTTAAGGTTTTTTGGTAATTAACTAACATGACGTTATCAACAAATACCAAATCTACATTACCGTTTTGCAATGCAATTAAGGCTTCGGTTGGCGATGGGTATAGCTTTACCTGCTCAACTGAGTAATAGCCTTTTGGCTGTAATACATTTTTTACATAATCATCAAATACGCTTCCTGTTGGATAGGCAATAGTGTATTTATTTAGCTGTGACAAATCAGTTATTTTGATATTACGGTTTTTTAAACCAATCAACTGCCAAGTGCTAGTGAAATACGGATTAGAAAAATCCATCACTTCCTTGCGCTTATCTGTAATAGAGATTCCAGAGAATGCAACATCAGCTTGTCCACTAGTAACTGCCCCCAGCATTCCAAGCCAATCATAGGCAGTTACTTTAAATGTACATCCTCGTGACTTACAGTAGCCTTCAAATATCTCTAAATCTATGCCCAAATATTTTCCATCTTTTTCAAAAAGCATTGGCGGGATCGCGGGCGATATAGCAACCTTAATGAGCTTGGATGGTTCTTCTTTAGAGCATCCGCCAAGAAGAAGTAGGCTAAGCAACAAGGCAGTAAGGATGCGTTCCAGTCTCATAGTGTTTTCAAGATGTATTTGATTGAATGATCTTATCAAGAATTGAATCTATCAACACTATCAGAGTAATATTTTTTAGTTCTGCATCTTTTTTACAATCCGTTTTGATCCAACACCAAATAAAAACCCCGCATACACGGGGTTTTTATTTGACTGCGATTTGCTAATTACTTAGTACGACTTTTTGCCGCCTTAGGAGCCTGACCAAATTGTCCTTGCGCACTTTTCATTGCAGTTTCTACACTTTTTTCAAAATTAGCAAAAGCATCTTGAGTGCTTGAGCGTACCTGGTCAAAGTTTTGCATTGCTGTATTGAAAGCGGATGTAAAGGCGCTGACATACGCCTCTGATCCTGCAGGCGCCTTTGATGTGGCAGCAGCAACAAAGCTCTTTAAATCATCCTGTGATTGTTCGATAGCAGCTTCTACAGCCTCAACTAGCTCTTGATTACCACGACGCAGTACTGCAGCAACCTTTTTCTGATATGCAGCAACCTCAGCAACGGCCTCTTGCACTTCTGGGCTTTGCAGAAGGTCTAATGCCGCTTTTGCATCTTTGCCTTTCATTAGCTCGGCTGCTTTAGCTTGTGCACTTGCAACAGCCTGTTGTGCAGCTTGGTAATTGATTTCTGCCAATTCTTGAGCATTTTCAAGTGCGTTTTGGCCAAGTGCGCGTGCACTTTCTACGGATTTAGTTTGGTTTTCTGCAAATTGATTTTTAAACATGATTTTTCCCATTAATTGGTTATTTGTTGCACTGCACCATATTAATAGCTTATTTTGGACTTAGCAAGGAATTTTTGCTGCAAAGCAACATATCCATGCCTGGCGGGCAAAATGAATCTGTCAAAAAATCAAACAGCCCTGTTTTTTAAATAGTGAATCACCCAGGCTGGGTCGCTATCGCTTGGGAAAATGGGGTAGTGAACAGCCTCGATCACGCCATCATTTGCGATTAGGGTGATGCGCTTCAATAGCGTCATTCCAGCAGCAACAAAGGTGGGCAAGCGCAAGGCTTGCTGAAATCGATAATCCTCATCACTAAGCACCGGAAATGGCAAATGCAAACGATCAGCCATCTCTTGTTGGTATTCAGTAGATTGCACACTTAACCCTACAACATCGGCACCAAGCGACCTAAGCTCTTGATAGTGATCCCTAAATGAGCAGCTTTGGGGGGTACATCCCCTTGCTCCTGGGATTTGATCCCATCCATCTGGCAATGGAACATTGGGCTGACCTGTCATTGGGTAACAGTAAATCACCATGCGCCCCTTAATCTCAGAAAGATTGCATTGGCCATGGGCAGTTGTTCTTAGGGAGATGGCTGGCAAGCTCATGCCCACCAAATGGTCGGCGGCTCCATCATCTTGAGGAATAGGTAAGTCGCCAGGTAATTGATTGAGATTTGTCATAAATATAATCTTAGCCTACCCAACCATGGTCTATCTACAATTTTTTAGCGGCACTGACTTCTTCAGTGATGCGACTTCAGCCATTGACTCAAACTGTCGACGCAAAATATTTTTAATGAAGAATTCGATTACTGCCGATGGCACTAAAGAATTAGGCTCAACATGGGCATCGTACTTAAAGGTCGTGAAATCCCTCTCTGCTAATAGCCGCCAACTTCCCTTGTAATACTTTGTGTCTCCGCTTAATTGCTCAAAAAGCAATGTTTTGTTGGGGATCTCTACGTACTCCAACTCGGAACGCATCTCAAATGGGATGAATAGAATTCTTTCCTCAAGTAAACGAGTGACCTTCACTTTATTGCCTGACCTAGACAGTACTTTTGAGTCGACTATCCCGGGTAGATTTTTAGCACCTTCATAATCAGTAATGAATGCAAAGGCTTCACATAGAGTGATCGGAACATCATAGCTTGCGTTCACCTGAAAGCGATCGCCAGCTCTCGAGACGGCTACTTTTAAGTCATAAGGATTGGATGACTCTTGCGCCATGGCAATGCCGAATGATGCAATTAGAAAAAAGCAAAAGAGTCGCTTCAT
>JBEGUE010000203.1:0-4483 GCA_041179045.1 Pseudomonadota bacterium | reverse complement strand
TAATCACTTAAGCGTCTTTAGCAATCATGACATCAGAGGCTTTAATGACTGCCCAAGCCTGATCGCCAACTTTGAGATTCAACTCGTCGACTGCCTCATTGGTAATGGAGGCGGTAACGATATGGCCAGCACCGATATCTAATTTAACGTGAGAGGTAGTTTGACCCATTTTGAGTTCAACTACTTTTCCGCTAAGAGTATTGCGTGCGCTGAGTTTGACTTTAAGTTCCATGATTTCTCCTATTGGACGTATTGTTTGGCGTAGACGGCATCATTGTAGAGGGCTTCTTTATACTGAGCTTTCCCATAATTGCGAATGATAGTCTGACCTTCATCAGATGCTACAAACTGAATGAACTTAGCGGCAATATCGCGATTTTCAGTTGCGCCTACAGGTGCTACTAAAGCATCATAGGTATTGACTAAGTAAGGGTCGCCTCGATACAGAATTTGCAACTCAGGAGCGATATTTTTCTCTGCCACCCAAGTGCTGCTATCTGTCATGAAATAAGCTTTATCTGCATTCGCTCTTTTGAGTGATGCCGTCATAAAGTCATTAGTTACGATATACCAATTACCCTCTGGCACGACCCCCGCTTTTTTCCAAATATCCATTCCTTTTTGGTGCGTACCCGATTTATCACCTCGAGAAATAAAGTTGGCTTGGGTCTTCGCAATCTTTGTATAAGCATCTGCACCACTACTTGCAGATTGGATCTTGGCCTTATCGGCTTTGGGGCCCACTATATAAAACTCATTAGATCCAATCAGCGTTCTACCAGTTGCCCATCCTTCAGCAATTGCCTTGTTAACACCATCTGGTGCATGCACCATGATCATGTCAACTTGCTTGGTTTTCAGCAAATTGAGGGAGGCGCCACTTCCTGCCTTAATCCAAACCAAGCGCGCACCTTCTTTTTTATCAAAGGCCTCACCAAGTTGTTGCAACAAACCCAGCTCACCAGGGCTACCAGTAGCCAATTTAAAGCTTTTGCTACCCTGACCATAAGTAGCTTCTACTTTTGGCGGATTGGATTGCGCTGTCGACGTTTGCATTCCAAGTCCCAATAGCAAAGTGGTGAGTAGGGTGCTAGTGAATAGATGTGGATATTTCATATGCATTATTTCTTGGCATTCGGAAAGAAGAGTTGTTCGCCACCGATTTGATAGCTGGCAATCACGTCTTGACCATTTTTAGAAGTAATCCAATCAATGAATTCTTGGCCCTCAGCTTTTTTCACATGCGGGAATTTAGTTGGGCTTACCAACATTACGCCATATTGATTAAATAGTTTTGGGTCACCTTGAACTAGGATTGTTAAATCGCCACGGTTCTTAAATGAAAGCCAAGTAGCACGATCAGCCAAAATATAGCCATTCATGGCCGAAGCTGTGTTTAATGCTGGACCCATGCCCGAGCCAGTTTCTTTGTACCAGGCGCTAGGAGCCACTGTGATGGCTGCATCTTTCCAGTAGCGTAATTCAGCTGCATGGGTACCACTCTTGTCACCACGGGATACAAATGGTGCCTGCGCTGTAGCGATCTTTTGAAATGCGACTTTGATGTCCTTGCCACCGCCAATTTTGGCTGGATCTGATTTAGGTCCAATCAAGACAAAGTCGTTGTACATGACTTCAATACGTTTTGTGGCAAAGCCCTCAGCAACAAACTTTTCTTCGGCAGGCTTGTCGTGAACAAACACGACATCTGCATCGCCACGACGTCCAATGTCTAGGGCTTGACCAGTTCCAACAGCAACTACTTTGACATCAATCCCACTCTTCATTTTGAAGATTGGCAAGATGAATCCAAAAAGACCAGATTGCTCTGTGGAGGTCGTTGAGGAAAGGACAATACTTTTCTCTTGTGCGTAAGCTGAGCTGCTGATAAGCATCAGCGCAGCAATGATGCTTGCCATGAATCGGTTAAGTGAGAATGTCATTTAAATAGAGCTCCATAAGGTAGGTTCGGTTAAGATTTGTCATATTACAAAACATCAATATGCAAAAAATTACATATGAGAATTCAGATCCGTCCAACCCTAGTTTTTGGAAATAAGAATGCTAAAGATCCTGCTGTAGTGGATTTGGTGTGGTTGACTGCCTTATTAAAAGACATTGATCATGGCAAAACGCTGATGTCTGCCTGCAAAAAGATGGGGCTTTCTTATAGAAATGTTTGGCAAAAACTCAACGATGTAGAGCTGGCCTTGGGATTTAAGTTGATGGATCGCGTGAGGGGGCACGGTTCTCAATTATCAGAATACGCAAGATATTTGATTCAATTTACCGAAGACTTTGATCAAAAAACCATGCGATTGGGGCAATCCAGTCTCTCGCACCTAGAAGAGGGTTTTGCGCAATTTAGAGTGAAGGCCAAAAAACAATGGCGCTTTGCTAGTAGTAGTGACCCGATCATTCAAAAAGCAGTTTTAAATATTGGGGGCTTTGAACTCATCACCGCTGGATCGGGTGAGGCTTTGGAGCGTCTGCTGAACTATGAAGTCGATATTGCTGGATACCACGTCTCAGATCCGCAAAGTTCCTTGATTATTTCTAAGCGACTGCAAAAAGAGGGCATGCAAATATTCCCCGTGATGAAGCGTGTGCAGGGTCTATTGGTGGCTAAAGGCAATCCACTCAATATCATCTCAGCTAAAGATTTAACGAGACCCAAAATACGCTTCATCAATCGTCAGAAAGGTTCTGGTACGCGCTTGCTCCTTGATACCATTTTGACTAAGGAGGGTATTGATGCGCATGGCATCAGGGGCTACGAAAATGAAGAGTTCACGCACTCCGCAATTGCTACGGCGATATTGGCTAAAAAAGCGGATGCCGGCATGGGCTTAAAAAGCGTTGCATTGGAGAATGGTCTAGATTTCATTCAACTGAAAGACGAAATCTTCTTTCTCGCAATGAATAAGGACCTTAGTCTGAACACGGATTTTGCAAAACTCGTTCGGAAGATTCGGGTTCTATCTAGCGCTAGTCCAGGTTATAAGTCGATTGGGCTAAAACGGCAGATTGCAGGTTGGCTTTAACTAGCGCGAGCCCAAATGAGTACGCCGATTGAAAAATGAGATAAATTATGAGTCATACCCACTTATCTTCGAGAGGCTACCCATGAAATCGCTCCTTCGCCCCTTAATTCTTGTTACTTGCTTCCTCTCCCCATCAGTTGCCCTTGCCGAACCCGGTGAGGCTACTTATAAGCAAGTCTGCGCAGGCTGCCATGGTGCTGGCGTTCTAAAGGCTCCTAAGTTTGGTGATAAAGCTCAGTGGGCCCCACTGATTGCAGAAGGCCAGGTCACCCTTACTGCACACGGTTATGTTGGCGTGAGAGGAATGCCTGCCAAAGGCGGTAACCCCAATCTGACGGTAGAGGGATTCTCAGATGCGGTCGCTTACATGGTCAATAAAGCGGGTGGTAACTGGAAGACTCCTGATGCAAAAACCCTAGCAGCTATCAACAAAGAAATTGAAGCGCGTAAAGCGAGTCTTAATAAGAAGCCATAAGCACGTGAATTTACTGCCTCATCAGGTTGAGATTATTGGTTATTGCGCTGCATTTTTAACGACGATTGCCTTTTTGCCTCAGGCTATCCAATCCTGGCGCACCCGAGATCTTTCTGGTATCTCAGTGGGGATGTATAGTTTATTCACTGCTGGAGTAGGCTTGTGGCTTATCTACGGGTTCATTATTGAGAAGTGGCCCTTAATTTTGGCTAATGCCTTGACCTTTGCCTTGGCTCTGAGCATTTTGGTTCTCAAGCTCCGTAGCAAGGGGTAGTAATGGCATTCATTCAAGTAATATCATCATTGATTGAGATCAGCATGATTAAAAAATTAGACATTCATCACAAAGGCCATTCATGAGCACCACATACGTTATTGATCCACCCATCGTTCCATCACTACCTGTTGTGGGTGACACCCGCCGTTTTGCTGTGAATCGCATCTATTGCGTTGGCCGCAACTATGCTGATCATGCCCGTGAGATGGGTCATGACCCCGATCGTGAGCCACCATTCTTTTTTATGAAGCCGGCTAACTCCATTGTGACCGATGGTAAAGATATGCAATATCCAAACCTGTCAAATGATGTGCATCATGAGATTGAGATGGTTGTTGCTATTGGGAAGGGCGGTGCCAATATTTCTGCGGATAAAGCGTTAGAGCATGTTTATGGTTACGGAGTTGGATTAGATATGACTCGTCGTGACTTGCAAGGTGAAGCTAAAAAAATGGGTCGCCCTTGGGACACCGGGAAAGCATTTGATCAATCCGCCCCATGTGCGGCATTGACTCCTGCCACTCAGTTTGGCCATCCGACTAAAGGCACAGTCAAGCTCTTGGTCAATGGTGAAGTGCGCCAAGAGGGTGACTTAAACCAATTGATCTGGAATGTTCCTGACACCATTGCATACCTTTCTACTTTGTTCACACTGGAGCCGGGTGACTTAATTATGTCTGGGACACC
>JBEGUE010000202.1:0-6745 GCA_041179045.1 Pseudomonadota bacterium | reverse complement strand
ATCATGCCTTCCCTCGCTTACCCCTACCGCTCGAGCGCCTCAATGGCGGCCTAGAGGTAGAGCCACCACCCCTGATCAAAGGTTATTTGAAATTGGGCGCTAAGATTTGTAGCGCACCCGCCTGGGATCCAGATTTCAATACCGCAGATGTATTGACTATGCTGCGTCTATCGGAAATCAATCCACGGTACGCTAAACACTTCTTAGGGCTGTAAAGATTACTTCAAGCTAATGCTATAAGGTCGGCCGATGCGTTCCCATTCGGCCGCTTCTTTTTGAAGGCTAAATTCTGTTAAGGGATGCTCTTTGGCCCAGTCTTTGGAGAAGCTAACCAAGTAATCTCCGTTGTGCTCAGAGACTTTTACTTTAGGTAAATTGACATCACTACGCCCTCGGCAAAGTACTTGCGCAAGCCGCATGCAAAACAACATACGCCAATCAGAAAAAGAGGCGTTGTTGGCTAGCTTCCCTAATTTACCCGTGTGGCCAATGAGTAAGGCGGCCAATCTAGCTTGATCATTTTTTGAGAAACCTGGCATATCAGCATTTCCAGCAATATACGCCGAGTGTTTGTGATATCCGTTATGCGAAATCGATAAGCCAATTTCATGAAGATTAGCAGCCCATTGCAATAAAGCGATGTTATCGGCCCGACTCTCTTCCTCTGGCTTGGGTAATTGCGCCAAAAACTCGGCGGCTAGATTACCAACACGCTTGGCCTGCTCGCGATCTACTGCATAGCGCTGCATAAATTGCTCAACCGTCACAAAGCGCATATCCTCATGCTGGGAACGACCTAGCAAATCGTAAAGGACGCCGATTCTTAAAGCGGCATCAGTGACCTCCATAGACTCAATACCGAGCTCATCAAAAACAGCAATCATGATGGCAAGACCACCAGGCCAAACTGAGCGCCGATCATCCTTGAGACCCTGGAGCTCAACTTGATTGATGTGCTCATATTTCAGTAGATGCTTTTTCATGGCCCTCAAGCCATCGCGGGTAATCAAACCATCGGAGCCGTCTACCTGGCCATTGAAGTTATTTTCGGAAATCAGTTCCGCTAAAGCGCGAGCGGTTCCCGAAGAACCGATCACTTGCTTCCAGCCAGCCTTTAGATATGACTCAGAAATTACCTGAATTTCTCTTCTGGCTGCTAGCTCTGCCTCTTTAAAAGCATGAGAATCAATATTGCCCTTCGGAAAAAATCTCAGGCTATGAGAAACACACCCGATATACAGACTCTCCATCAGTCTGGGCTCGTAACCTTTGCCAATGATCAGCTCAGTAGAGCCTCCACCGATATCCACCACCAAGCGATTACCCTGTACTGCCGGCACTTCATGAGCGGCACCAATATAGATTAAGCGCGCCTCCTCTACACCCGCAATTACTTCGATAGGGAAACCCAAGGCCTCCTCAGCTTCTCGGATAAAGTGAGGTGCATTTTTAGCTACTCGCAAGGTGTTGGTGGCAACAGCACGCACATTGGCAGGATCAAACCCCCGAATGCGCTCACCAAAGCGTCTAATTGCCGTTATGCCTCGCTGATAGGCGTCATTGCCCAATAATTTATTGTCAGTTAGGCCAGCAGCTAAGCGGACAGACTCACGTAGCGTATCAATCGGACGGAGCTGAGTACCCGACGGTGTCTTGACGACCTGGGCAACCAGCATACGAAAGCTATTAGAGCCCAGGTCAACAGCGGCGACGAGCTCATTTGCATTTAATACGGATTTATTTTGGTGTAAGGCCACAGCATTTCCAATAGACGCAGATTTACTTGAATATGTCTATTTTATGAAACTCTGATGACATATTCATGAACAAGACCCTAGTCTACTGGGAAGCAGCCTAGGCAGCTAAATTTTGCTCCGCACTGGAGCAATCTTGGCTTCCGAAGCTACAGAAAATACAGCAATCACCTGATCTAGGCCTCAAAATTGTGCTGCAACTGGGGCAGCGATATAAATGCTGAGAATAACCTTGGGAAATCTCCAAAGTTTCTTGGCCACGGCAGTTGGGGCAGGTAATAGTTGTATGTAATGGATTCACAGGGTTGATCATGGGCTAGAAGTATTACAAAATGAAGACAGCCAAAACCCACAGGCTAAGCTCTACCCTGTTAGACAATAGATTAGACTGGAGATCTTCACTGAAACGTCATACTCCAGGAGCATGATGAATACTTAAATTCACTACAGGAGATATGAGATGCTGTATCAAATTATCCCCCTTGAAATGGGCTCGCTAGTCCAAAGATCTATCTTTAAAAAGCAAAACAAAGAAATTAAATGTGGAACGGTTTGGAAGCTTGGTTCTATCACTACCACTACAAAACCAAGGTTCATTAGTCGATATCAAGCTCAAGTAGGAATTTGTGTTGGAGATATACCTGGAGCAGAAATTAGTAAAACTTATGATGGGGAAAAAGTTATTTACTTTTCTGAGACTATTGATGAAGACGAGCAAGATGAGCTTACGGATATTTTCTATGGCAAATCAAAAAAATATTCTGGGGCATACACACATGTCTTTCAAGATCTAGGATGGAAGGACATGGGAGAGAATACATTCATATTTGGTGAGCTAGAGATTAAAGAAATCAATGATGAACCCGAGCAATACAAGTAAATGAAATCTTTCAAAGCAATACGCCTCAGTCTATTTTTTCTTGTCATCACCATAGCAAGCTTTTCAACAACCGCTATTGGCCAGACATTTAAGTTCATCGCCCTAGGTGATATGCCCTACTCATTACCTCAAGATCTGAAACGCTTTGAAACCTTAATTACAGAAATTAATAGACTCAAACCCAGCTTCAGTATTTTTATTGGGGATACTAAATCTGGCTCGTCACTCTGCAGCGATGAACACAATCAAATTATTAAATCCTATTTTTCAAGCTTCAAGTCACCCTTGGTGTACAGCCCAGGGGATAATGAATGGACTGACTGTCACCGAATTTTGGCTGGCGCTTACGACCCCCTTGAAAGATTGGAGGCGCTAAGAAAAGTATTTTTTAGCACCAATGAAAGTTTAGGTAAAAATTCAATACGCCTCCAAAGGCAGGCAGATCTGGATCCGAAATATTCTAAGTACGTAGAGAACGCCTACTGGATCAAAAATAATTTTCTATTTGTCAGCATCCATATACCCGGCTCTAATAACAATTATGAGGGTGCAGAGTCGGCAATCAAAGAATATCAAGATAGAAATCAAGCTAACTTAGCGTGGATTGATCAGGCGTTTAATTTGGCTACCCAAAGAAATTTGAATGGCATCATCTTTGCATATCAAGCTGATATGTTTTATAAGCCTAGCCAATTGACGAATAGCGATAGTGGCTACCGCGATACATTGGAGAGCCTGATATCCAGGTCGGAGATATTTAATAAGCCGGTGCTATTGATTCATGGCGATAGTCATCGGCTCAAAATTGATCAGCCTCTGTATCGCAAGAATCAAAAAAAGATACTAGAAAATGTATTGCGACTTCAAGTGATGGGGGCTGATCAAGTTCAAGCGGTTGAAATTCAAGTGAATCCTGCGCAAGAGCAACCTTTCAGCTTTAGGCCGATCATTCTCAAAGAAAATAATTAGCGACGTCTTATTTAAGCTTCATCTGTAGCTGGATGAACTCGCAAACCTGGGTTGTAAATGGAACTGGATGCCCTGCATTCGCGACCTCGAAAGTAACCAAGCCAGGTATTGCATCCTTTGCTGAGCGTACACGCTGGCGTGTACAGATCTTTGAATCAGCGCCATAAATCAGCGCCACCCTTCCTTTATAGCCCTCCATGGCCTCATGAAAGTTCATCCCCCATACATCGGCCTTGTAACTTAAATCAAAGTGACCTGGCAACTGAACATCCGCAAATGCTCTCTCATCTACTCTCAAATCTTTTGCTAATTGCCTCACCTCCTTAAAACCAACTTCGTTTTTCATGGATTTATATAAAGAATAGAGGGCAGTCCAATTTACCGTTAAGGCAATATCATTCAGAATGATTTCAGAAATTCTTTTTCCTAGCGACTGTGTTAAGTACATAGCCAATACACCACCCATACTTGTGCCCAAAATAGTAAATTGGGCACTCGATGAATGATGACTCATCAGCATCTTGATGAGGCTTTGCATATCTGATAAGTAGAGAGACATGGTGTAGTTTTGAGATGATGCAATAGGCTCAGAATCCCCTCTTCCAGGAAAATCAACGCTGACTACTTTGCAGTCTTCAAAACTTAAAAAATGCGCATGCAAAACAGCAAAGGAATCTTTGGTCTCCAATAGGCCAGGCAAACAAAGCAACACTTTTTCTGCATCCATATTGCCGGAAATGCTGTAGGCGAGCTTTCTACCGCCTCCCTCATCCGCAATATCAAAATACCGAGTTTCTAGCGAAGTAAGGTCTATCTTTGACTTTGTAACCGCATTAGGCTGGATGGGCTGCTCTTGAGGGGGTGGCTCGATGACTTTCGAGGGCTTATGAGAGATCTCATCTGAAAACCCAAACCCGCCCATCGTGGTGACCGGGGTGATTTGTTTGACCTCTTGAGTGAACCCTAGGACTTTAGAAACTGTAAGCCTTAAATCTACTAGTGAATCGTATAACTTTCTTTTCATTAAGGCTGGGTCCATTCAAAACAAGAGATTTCTTGTCAGCATTGATTGTGAACTACAAAGGTATCAAACAACAGCAATAAGTGAGCAAATTAAAAGTGTCATTCAATTTACATGCTAACGCTTGATATAGCCTAACCCCAGGGTTTCAACCATCACCTTGAACACCTCAGTATTATCCATAAATCCACGAAACTTTTCTGATCCGGGGCCCATGGCATTGAGCACAGCATCATCAGCTGTATGAACACCTACAGCTTGATGTGAAGGTAGGTTACCCGGCATATGAATGGCATCTTCTTGTAGCTGAATATATTTAGGATTGGCAACATACTTACCAGATTCATCTTTGACTGCTGGCTTAAATGTGCCATCTAGTTTTGGATGGAGCGTTTCATAGTGATCGGGGTAGTTCCCATAAAAGAAAGCCAAACGCTTACTTACATCAATCTGAGTTGGATAGCCTGCCACATCAGCTTTAGGATAGTTTGGGTAGCCTGCGTCTGCATAAACCCCCACTTTTTCCCTTAGGGGTCCAGGCTTAGCATCGTTCACAACGCCACTAATAGAGCCACTATGGGTATGGTCAGGGGTAACAATAATCAAAGTATCTGGGTTTTTCTTTGCAAAATCTTTTGCAATTTGTACGGCATTACTCAACATGATGGTGTCAAAGGCAGCTCGCTCCCAGTCCAGCGGATGGTTAAACTTATCAATTAAAGCGGCTTCAACCATCAAGAAAAAACCATTAGGATTTTTTGATAAGACGTTAATGGCTGCCTGTGTCATCTCTGTCAAGTCGGGCTGATCCGGATATTGCGCTACTGTGTTTTTCTTTAAGAAAAACCGGTCTAAGGAACCATCCATATTATCCGGATGAAATACTCCAAATAGCTTTCTAGTTTCCTTGGCATTACCTGCTACCAATAACTCATGTTTGTTCAAGGCAATCGAATATCCCGAAGTTTCAAATTGGGATACAAGATTTTTATCATCTTTACGCTTTGACCCTTTAGTAGACTGCGGGTAAAAGTAAGCAGAACCTCCACCTAAAATAACCTCAGCCCCACTAGCAAATAGTTGATCAGCAATATACGGCTTATCTGCGCGCCTTCGGGTATGGGCCACCATAGCACCTGGTGTCGCATCCTGCAGCTCGGCATCCGAGACAATGCCAACAGACATTTTAGTTTTGCGCTTGATTAACTCAGAAATGGTTTCCACTTTCGGGTGAGATAAGTTGTCCGCCGCTCGTGAGACATATACCCCCATGGCATTCACAGCAGTCTTATGGCCGGTTGTATAAGCACTCATCGAGTTTGCAGAATCAGTAATGAGGGAGTCAGATCCGGATGTGCCAATTAGCGCCATATTGGGCATATCATCAAATGACAACTTGCCCTGGTATTTACCTTCATCTATTCCTTTAGACAATACGCGAGCTGACGTACGATTCGCTATCGTCATGCCATCACCAATAAAAAGGATAACATTCTTAACTTTTCGGGGGCCACTTGCGTAGACATCCCAAGTGACCTGAATACTCTCCGGGCCGCCTTTAGCTACGAGAGAGTACTGTCCAGACTTGGTGAGTTGAACATCACGATAAATCAGAGAACTTCCCTTTCCTGATTCATTAGAGATAAATACTGGTTGTGACTTAATTTGTGCTTTGATGGGTGCATTATTAAGCTGAATATCCAGTTCCTCTAATTTGTACTCTTGATCAAATTCAATTTTGATATCAAATGAGGAGCCTGCGAGAATCGAAGCCTTGTTAATGGGGTAAATAGCCGATGCCTCAACCCAGATAGCTTGAAGAAAAAGGATAGTAAATAAAATTGGGTGGGAAACTTTGACTGCAGGCATACATAAACCCTGAGAGAGATGATGGACAGGTGATGATTGCCGTTATTAATGTCATTGTCATGACACAACAAAATATCGGCAATTCAAATACTTACGTTTTTATCAGCAGAAACAAGAGTTAAATAAGTTCGTCAAGATTTAAAGCATACTTTTGATCAACGAGAAATCTACTGCTACGGTGCTCACTCTTTTCATATTTTTCATTGAGAAATTCTTGCTTGATATTCATACCATCTTGCACATGCGTATCAA
>JBEGUE010000201.1:0-4313 GCA_041179045.1 Pseudomonadota bacterium | reverse complement strand
TCGCTAGCGCAACGCCGAGCATTAGCCAAGATCATTACTTTGCTTGAATCTACCCGCATGGATCATCGTCAACGTGCTGATGAGGTTCTCAATACCTTATTACCAAAGACGGGCAAGTCATTTCGCTTAGGCATATCAGGTGTGCCTGGTGTTGGTAAATCTACTCTCATCGAAACGCTAGGCTTAGATTTAATTGCAAAAGGCCATCGCGTTGCAGTTCTAGCAATTGATCCTTCATCGAGTTTATCGGGCGGTTCTATTTTGGGTGATAAGACTCGCATGGAGAGACTGTCCGTCCTGGATAACGCTTTTATTCGTCCGAGCCCTTCATCCTGCACATTGGGTGGCGTAGCCGAGAAAACTCGGGAGGCAATGTTAGTGGCCGAAGCTGCAGGTTTTGACATTGTGATTGTCGAAACTGTAGGTGTAGGTCAAAGTGAAATTGCCGTTGCTGGCATGACGGATATGTTTCTTTTATTGCAACTACCTAATGCTGGCGATGATCTACAAGCGATCAAAAAAGGCGTGATGGAAATTGCTGATCTGATTGTGATTAACAAGGTAGATATCGATCCCGATGCCGCTATGCGCGCACAATTGTTTATCACCAGCTCTTTGCGATTATTAGGCTTTCAAGGAAATCCTGATCATGCCTCACATAACTTAGAGTTTTGGCATCCGACCGTCATGACTTTGAGTGCTCTAGAGGGTAATGGTATCCCTGAGCTATGGGAAAAAATTCTGCATTTTCAGAAGTTGCAAAACGCCAATGGCCAACTGGCATTGCGCCGCAAGCAACAAGCGGGGGCTTGGATGTGGGATCGAATTGATGCGGGCCTCAAGAATGCTTTTCAGAATCACCCAGCAGTACAAGCACTTTTACCCAGCTTGAGTGCTGAGGTTAATCAAGGAACTATGGCCGCCTCTGTCGCCGCGAGACGTTTGCTCGAGGCAATGGGCCACGAATTTTTCTAAGGAATAGTTATGAAAGAAATCATCCAACAGCTTGAAGCAAAGCGTGAGCTCGCCAGATTAGGTGGTGGGCAAAAGCGTATAGCTGCTCAACACTCCAAAGGTAAGTTGACTGCACGCGAGCGTATTGAGCTCCTGCTAGATGCCGGCACCTTTGAAGAATGGGATATGTTTGTCGAGCATCGTTGCCATGACTTTGGTATGGATGATCAGACCGTTCCTGGTGATGGTGTTGTAACTGGCTACGGCATGATTAATGGTCGTTTGGTATTTGTATTTTCACAAGACTTTACTGTCTTGGGGGGCTCGCTCTCTGAGGCCCATGCGGAGAAAATTTGTAAGATCATGGATCAGGCGCTGAAAGTAGGCGCACCTGTGATTGGTTTAAATGATTCTGGTGGTGCGCGCATTCAAGAGGGTGTTGCTTCCTTGGGTGGCTATGCTGAAATTTTTCAGCGCAATGTCACCGCTTCTGGAGTAATTCCGCAAATCTCTTTAATTATGGGTCCATCAGCTGGCGGTGCTGTTTACTCGCCTGCACTTACAGACTTCATCTTTATGGTGAAGGACAGCTCGTATATGTTTGTGACTGGACCAGAAGTCGTGAAGACTGTGACGCATGAGGATGTCACTGCTGAAGAGCTCGGCGGTGCAATAACTCATTCAACTATCTCTGGGGTTTGCGATCTCGCTTTTGATAATGACGTTGATGCCATCATGATGCTTCGTCGTTTCTTTAATTACCTCCCATTGTCTAATCGTGAAAAGCCGCCCATGATCAATGGGGCGCAACGTACTGAAGAGCCTGATTTCTCGCTCGATACATTAGTGCCGAGCAATCCCAATCAGCCTTACGATATGAAAGAGTTGATCGAGAAAATTGTTGATGATGGAGAGTTCTTTGAGCTCCAACCAGACTACGCTAAAAATATCTTGATCGGTTTTGCGCGCATGGAAGGTCGCTCGATTGGTATTGTGGCTAACCAGCCCTTAGTTTTAGCTGGTTGCTTGGATATCAAAGCGTCTATCAAAGCTGCCCGTTTCGTTCGCTTTTGCGACGCTTTCAATATTCCGGTGGTCACTTTAGTTGACGTACCAGGATTCATGCCAGGCACTTCTCAAGAATACGGCGGCATCATTAAGCATGGTGCAAAGTTACTGTACGCCTATGCTGATTGCACCGTTCCTAAGGTCACGCTAATTACGCGTAAGGCTTACGGTGGAGCCTATGATGTGATGGCTTCCAAGCACTTACGTGGTGATGTGAACTTCGCCTGGCCGTCAGCTGAGATTGCTGTAATGGGGCCAAAAGGGGCTGTTGAAATTATTTTCCGCGAGGAAAAATCGGATCCGGCAAAAATTGCAGCCCGGGAAGCTGAGTACAAGGCTAAGTTTGCCAATCCATTTGTAGCTGGTCGTCGTGGTTATATCGATGATGTGATCTTGCCGCATGAGACACGCAAGCGTATCTCACGGTCTTTGGCAATGCTCAAGGACAAAGTGCTCACAAATCCACCACGCAAACACGGCAATATCCCCCTTTAAGGCGCCGAATAAATCATGACTACGAAAATGTTTAAGAAAATTTTGATTGCTAATCGCGGCGAGATTGCTTGCCGTGTAATGAAAACTGCCAAAAGGATGGGGATTAAAACGGTTGCCGTCTACTCTGAAGCTGATAAAGAAGCGCGTCACGTTCAGATGGCTGATGAAGCAGTTTGTATTGGACCTGCGCCGTCGCGTGAATCCTATCTAGTGATGGATCGCATCATTCAGGCCTGTAAAGATACTGGCGCCGAAGCCGTACATCCTGGTTACGGCTTCTTGTCCGAGAATGAGCAATTTGCACGTCGCTGCGAAGAAGAGGGCATTATTTTTATTGGCCCTAAGCACCAGTCTATCGCAGCCATGGGCGATAAGATTGCTTCCAAGAAGCTTGCCTTAGAAGCCAAGGTCAATACGATTCCTGGATTTAATGAGGCAATTGAAAAAGCAGAAGATGCTGTCAAGATTGCTCAGGGGATTGGCTATCCCGTCATGATTAAGGCGTCTGCAGGTGGTGGTGGCAAGGGTTTACGTGTTGCCTTTAACGATAAAGAGGCTTTCGAGGGATTTACAGCCTGCCGCACTGAAGCTCTCAATAGCTTTGGTGATGATCGCGTCTTCATTGAAAAATTTGTTGAAGGCCCTCGTCATATTGAGATCCAGGTACTGGGAGATGCACACGGCAATACCGTATATCTCGGTGAGCGTGATTGCTCGATTCAGCGTCGCCATCAAAAAGTCATTGAAGAAGCCCCGTCTCCATTTATTGATCCTGCAACACGAAAGGCCATGGGTGAGCAAGCTGTTGCTTTAGCAAAGGCTGTTAACTATCAATCAGCCGGCACCGTTGAGTTTGTGGTGGGCAAAGACAAGTCCTTCTACTTCCTCGAGATGAATACCCGCTTGCAAGTGGAGCACCCGGTGACTGAGGGCATTACTGGCCTTGATTTAGTCGAGCAGATGATTCGTGTGGCTGCTGGAGAAAAACTGGCATTTAAGCAGGAAGATATCAAGTTGGATGGCTGGTCGATGGAGTGCCGTATTAATGCTGATGACCCGTTTCGTAACTTCTTGCCATCAACTGGCCGCCTAGTGAAATACCGTCCGCCAGCAGAGCTGGATGGTGTGCGGGTAGATACAGGCGTCTATGAGGGCGGTGAAATTCCGATGTATTACGACTCCATGATTGCCAAATTGATTGTGCATGGTAAGGATCGTACTGAGGCAATTGAGAAGATGCGCTCTGCGCTTAATGACTTCGTCATTCGTGGTATTCACTCAAATATCCCTTTCCAGGCAGCTTTATTACAGCATCCACGTTTTGTATCGGGAGACTTTACTACTGGCTTTATCGCTGAAGAGTATCCAGATGGTTTTAAGAAAGACTCTGTACAACCAGCTGATCCTAAGCGTTTAGCGGCATTAGCGGCATTCATGCGTTATCGCTATCTTGAGCATATTCAAATGATTGATGGTCAGTTGGCCGGTCATGAGATGACGATTGCCAAGAAGTTTGTGGTGGTTACGGGATCACGTGTTGGATCCAACGACGAGATGAAAGAAGTCCCTGTTCGTGTTGATCTAAAGGATGGCGTCTACTCGGTTTATGTCGAAGAGGAGGGCGATCTCAGTCGCTACAACATCGTTAGCGATTGGCGCCCAGGACAAATTTGCTTGCGTGCAACTATCAATGGCATTCACAAGATCACTGCACAGGTAGAACGTAAGGATGTCAAATACATCCTTGTTTTGGATGGCGCGCATTACGAGTGCATGGTCTTAAGCCCATTGGGTGC
>JBEGUE010000200.1:0-7679 GCA_041179045.1 Pseudomonadota bacterium | reverse complement strand
CGGTTTGACCAAGCGGTAGATCCAGGCAATTATCTCTGGTGGTATGTCGATGGTCTGAGTAACGATGGTCTTTATGGCTTTAGCATTATTGCTTTTGTTGGCAGTGTGTTCTCGCCCTATTACGCCTGGGCCAATAAAAAGCAGCCCGCCAACGCAAATGACTACTGCGCTATTAATGTTGCGCTTTACACACCCAATTCAAAATACTGGACCATGACTGAGCGAGCTCAGAATGCGATCAAGAGAACAGAACATACTTTCACGATTGGCCCTAGCCATTTACATTGGGAAAATGATGTTTTAACTATTAAGATTAAAGAGCGCGTACCTTTACTGGGGAGCAAGGTAGAGGGCACTATTAAGGTTTATCCAGATCAACTCTTTAATCAGGTTGTTGCCTTAGATGATCAGGACAAGCATCGCTGGGGGCCGATCTCTCCATCAGCAAGGGTTGAGGTGTCCTTTACCAAACCCAATTTACATTGGAAAGGTAGCGCCTATTTTGACTCGAATGAAGGCGATGAAGCAGTCAGCCAATCATTTAGTGAATGGGACTGGTCTAGAGCACATCTGAAGGATGGCAGTACAGCCGTTATTTATGATGTCCGCCAAAGCAATGGCGCCGAGCGCATCATTGCCTCTAAATTTAATGTTGATGGCACAGTTGAGCAATTTGCAGTACCAGAGAGAGTCTCTCTACGAAAAACTGGCTGGGGCATCAAAAGAAATATGCGCTCAGAAAAGCCGAATTCAATTGAGCTCTTAAATACCTACGAAGATACCCCGTTTTATGCGCGCTCTAGAATTCAATCTCATTTACTTGGGGAAGAGGTGATTTCGATGCATGAGACTCTCAACGTGAATCGCTTAAAGTCCAATATTGTGCAACTCATGTTGCCCTGGAGAATGCCCAGAAACCCAACAATGATTTTTTAAACAGAGTTTTTAGGCTTGCTGCTGAGCGTTGGCATGATAAGTTGCTGTTTTTCGGAGCTCTACTTTTTCAAGCAGTCCCACAACCCAAATTAATCGCTCCTCTACACTTCCAGTGTAATGAGCATACGGCTCTTCTGGCCTAACAACATCAACTAAAAACTGAATAGAAGCTATCTGACTAAAGCTACGGGCTGGCTTAGCGGTAAAGATCGCGGTTCTAAATGCCTTAACGAGCAAAAGTAACTTTCTCTTTTTAGAAACTACAGCACGTCGGGAGACCGAGTCATAGGCTTGTCGTTCTACTTGGCGACTGATTTCTGAGTAGATAAAACTGGCAGCAGCAATTGCTGACCTACAGTTACGCGGTAAACCAGAGAATCCAAAGGAAGATCGACTGTAAAGGTCATCTGCATAAGTAATGAGCCTTTTAACCACCCTGGATAGTGCAGGACTAAATTGTGGATTGAGCAGCCACTGATCTGGATCAATGCCCTCCTCTTGAAGCCATTGCTTTGGCAAGTAGAGTCTTTGATTTTTTGCATCTTCACCAACATCTCTGGCGATATTACTCAATTGCATTGCTAGGCCGAGCTCGCATGCCCTCTCTAAGACTGCGCGATCTCTAACTCCCATAATCAGAGTCATCATGACACCTACGGTAGAGGCCACTCTTGCCGAATAATCACAAAGCTCTTCTATCGTGTCATATTGCCTACCATTACGATCCCATCTGAATCCCTCAACTAGAGCCTCTAGTAGCTCCCTAGGAATCAAAAATCGTTCAACCACTAAGGCTAGCGCTCTGTCTGCAGGAATATCTGCAGGATTCTGTGCATAAATGCAATCGAGTCGCTTTTCAATTTGCTTGATGACGTCATTTGGCGCATGAGGATCATCCACCATGTCATCCAATAGCCGGCAAAAAGCGTAAAGGGCAATTGCAGAATCCCGTATTTTTCTGGGCAATATGCGTGAAGCAGAAAAGAATGACTTAGAGCCTTCCTTCATCAGACTTTCGCAAGTCTGCAGATCTTGCTGAAATCCAAATTCAGCGGTAATCGCTCTATCGTGCACGGTCGCCTAAAACCTTTACAGGTTCGATTAAGGAATCAAGCGCTTTAGCTGAAGACAAGACTCCAGGTATACCAGCACCAGGATGGGTGCTTGCCCCGACCATATATAGACCCTCAATATCTTCACTACGATTGTGCGGTCTAAACCAAGCGCTTTGGGTCAGGAGTGGCTCCAATCCAAATGCAGCGCCCTTAAGTGATAAGAGTCTGTCTTTGAAATCTTCCGGAGTCATCACAAAAGACTCCACGAGATTTTCTTCTAAGCTAGGCAATACCGTCTCTTCCAACATTTTTGCAATTGCCTGCCTATAGGGTTCGGCCTCTTTTTTCCAATCCGTACCACTATCTAAATGGGGAACAGGAGATAAAACATAAAATGTGTCGCAGCCCTCTGGCGCTAAGCTAGGGTCAGTAGCAGTTGGACGATGCAGATAAAGGCTGAAATCTTTTGCCAAGTGGTGACGCTTAAAAATATCTTCTAGTAATTCTTTATAGCGCTTGCCAAGCAACATCATATGATGCGGAATTTGTGGATACTGTTTCTTGGTTCCAAAATACCAAACAAATAAACTCATGGAATACTTTCCATTGTTTATTTTTTTATCTGTCCAAATTTTTCTGTGTTGTGGCTCAATGAGATTTTTATAAGTCCATGCAGTATCTGCATTGGATACCACCTTATCAGCGTAGATCACTTCCCCACTTTCTAAGGTGACGCCAGTGACCTTGCGATCGACGATGTTGATTTTCTTAACCGTGCTGTTGTAGCGAATAGAGACACCAAGCCCCTCTAATAAGCCTACCAATCCTTTGATAATGGCGCCAGTGCCTCCCATCGCAGAATGCACACCCCATTTACTCTCTAGAGAATTAATTAAGGCATATACGGCTGTTACGGAGAATGGATTACCGCCAATCAGCAATGGATGAAAGCTCATGACCTCTCGGAGCTGAGGATCCTTCATATGCTTGGCCACTAGGCTGTAGAGAGTTTCCCATGCCCGCATTTTGATCAGGCTGGGGAATGCCTTTGCAAGATCAGCCAGGCTATCAAAGGCGACGTCGCCCAGCTCTTCAAAGCCTAATTTATAACGGTATTTAGCATCTTCCAGAAAGCGTAAATAACCCGGCAAGTCCTTTGGATTAAATTTACTCACTTCCTGCTTCATTTGCTCCAAATCACCCGTGTAATTGAAGATTCGGCCATCAGCAAATCGTATTTGGTAGAAGGGATCCATGGCGCGCAGATCAACATCATCAGCCATTTTTTTACCGCACATCTCCCACAACTCTTCTAATAGGAATGGGGCGGTAATGATGGTAGGTCCCGCATCGAAAGTAAAGCCATTCTTTTTATGAACAAATGCCCTACCACCCGGACTCTCGAGCCGCTCTAATACCTGAACTTGATACCCTTTTTTTGCCATGCGAATGGCGGAAGCTAGACCCCCAAATCCTGAGCCGATGACTAAAACACGCTCAGCATGATTACCGTCATGAAGGTTTGTGATTTGCCCTGGAATCTTGAATAGATCGACCTTTTGGTCCATCACACTTCCTTTAGTGAAATCCCCCTCTTACTCCCAATGACCAAGAGGGGGTTTACTACATCAATTCTTAGAGCTATGAATACTATCGGCCGGTTTAGTTTTAGCAGGTACGAGATATGGATAATCTTGCAGCATGCTTTTACCTAATAAAGGCTTATTCACTCCCTGGTGGCAAGTTGCGCAATTGGCTTTGGCAACATCACCAGTAGGTCCTAAACGATTTGGCGGAAATACATCCGTGATAGAACTAATGAAATTGGTATTGACGTCTTTCAACATCTGAATACCGTGCCATGCCTGAACGCGTTGCGGGGTACTTTGCTCCCAGCTAGAGAAATTATTTGAGTTATGGCAGTACGTACAGTTCACATTCAGGGAAGTAGACATGTGAGTCATGACTCCATACACATTTTCTGTCGCCTGAATAGAAGCCTTATTACCAGTCGGAAGTGCTGTATCACCAATCACCCGAGCTGCTCCAGAATTTGCAACAAAGTAGGACTTAAACGGTTGATTAGGTAGTGAGCTATACCCAACATTGCTTGATGGATCATTTTGCCCATTAGCATTGCCGAGCATATTACCGCCCCGCTTTTCTTCAGGATTAAACCAAACGTTTTGTGGGATGTTATTACCACGGTGACAGGTGTAGCAGGTCACTCCAGTAGTTTTAACGTGATTACTCCAAGTGCCATTAATCTCTTGATTCATTAAGATCATTTTTCTAGCAACGGTCTTGGTGTACAAAGAATCATCAGCAAAGTTTTGAACGTTGTGGCAGTAAGCACAGCCTTCTTTTGGTGCAACCCAAGCGGTCATAGACACCATGAAAGCGCCGAACTGAGCCGTACTCAAGTTATTGAGTACCTTCACATTCTTATAAACAGTCCCAGCCTTAGGTCCATCAGCCGATGCCGGAATTCCTGCCGGCATTTCATTGAGCTTTGCCAGCTGAGCATCAGTTCTTGGATTATTAATCTGATCCATACCAGTTCCACGGAAGCCAGTTTGCTTTGAATCTACTGGCGGCCGCTCACATGCGGTCAGCATCATGATGCCCAGAATTCCTAATGCAACAGTTAATTTATGACGTAGGTTCTTCATTTGTTCTCTCCTATAGCAACTGGAGCAGCGGGTGCTGTTAGTGCAGGATCTGCCACTGTTCCATATATTGCTGGATAAGCGGGTGCTATATCATGCTTCACACCCCATAAATACCAGTTATCAACTACTGTTCCAGTCAATAAGATACCGATACCACCTGTCAGCGGTGTGAGTACTGCAAACCACCAGGCCCACCGGTGAATGGATTCCATAGTTGCATTGAAGCCCATGGTCCATCTCCAAAACAGTGCGGCCCGCTCTGAAGCTGTACCACGATCAACAATTTGTTCGATTTCTCGCTCGCCACCAAAACGGCTCACCGCTAGAATCGTGGCGCCGTGCATTGCGAACAACAAAACTGATCCATACAAGAAGACAATTGAGAGCATATGGAAAGGGTTGTAAAACAAATTGCCGTAGCGAATCGAAAATGCTGATACCCAATCTAAGTGGGAGAAGATTCCAAATGGTACTGCCTCACTCCAGCTGCCCATTAATACAGGTCGAATGAGACCGAGCACTAAAAATAACCAGATGGCAGAAGCAAAAGCCCAAGGAACATGGTTACCCATACCGAGTGCTTGTGCGCGGCGGAAAGTTCTTAACCACCACAACATAATAGAAATTGTGGAAAAGAGACCCACAATCAGCCACCAGCCACCCTCATTTAGAGGTGGGAAGCTAAGGCCATATTTTGGCGAGGGAGCATCTAGGGAAAGCCAAAACAGTTTTTTGACAAACTGAAGTGGATTCCACCCTACTTGGGCCAACATATTCATACCAATGATGAAAAATGCTGTCATACCGAAGATGAGTGACGCGACGCCAAGCCGGCCCAGATAAACCGGTCCTAGCTGAGCATTGCCTAGGCGACCCAGTAAATGGCTAAAGCCAATTGAGCGAGTTCGCTCACGCATATCGTATGCGTTAATGGGCACGCCATGACTAGCAGGTCCAGTTACTTGAGTTTGAGTAAATAAGTTTTGATATTCCATGATGCTCTCCGCATATTTAATTCAGCTGAAAACTACCCCCAGATAGGCAAATTCAACCACCACGTCCACCACTCAGGCCATCCTTTTGTCCAGAAAGGCCCGCTAATCACGATACAAACTGCACTCCAAAATACGGCTGCTAATGCCAGGAATAAACCGAGACGGTGAATTCCTAAGGTACCTACTGAATAACCAATAATGTCTCTGAAGAAGGTATCTTCATGCTCTGGGGTTCTGACAGTCTGACCTGGAGCAGGATTTGTAGAAGACAAAACCAGAGCGCCATGTAGAGCAAGTGCCAGTGTTGTGGTGAAAAACAAGGTCACCGCAATCATATGAGCCGGGTTGTAATGAAAGTGTAGGTACTGATAACCCGTATTGGATACCCAATCTAGGTGACTCAATATTCCATACGGGAATCCATATCCCCAAGCACCCATCAGTACTGGACGAATGACCACCAAGGTAAAGTACGCAAAAATTGCCATGCTAAAAGCTAGCGGCACATGAAGGCCCATACCCAGTTTTCTGGAGATCTCGACCTCGCGCATAGCCCATGATCCGAATGCGCCCAAGGCACAGATCGTAATGATCTGCCAAAGTCCGCCCTCCATCATGGGGGCTGGCCCGAGACCATATTTCAGATCAGGCGGAGCAATATTGATTTGCCAGGGATTAAAAACCCCTACCTGAGAGGTTCCCCAAAAAATCATTGCAGTCCCGAGAAACGTAAAGAAGACTGTAGTGACGCCAAAAAATCCCACGTAAAACGGGCCTACCCAGAAATCAAATAGATCTCCACCGATAAGCGTTCCGCCGCGTACGCGGTATTTCTTTTCAAAGTTGAGCATGGCCATTTAGCGCTCCTTGCACTATGAGATTTTTTCTCATAATTAATTAATATTGCGTAGACGAATCACTATCTCTAGAAATTCGTCTACGGTTTGCACATCTACTTACTTCTTCGCTGCAGAAATTGCTGCTTTGTACTGCTCTTGACTCATGCCATCCAACCATTTGTATTGAACAGTGCTCAATAAAATGAGATGAATCATCGCTGCCAAAGCAAAGAGAAAAACTCCCTGGGCAACCATTGCACGTAGTGGGTCGTATAACTTCCAAATTCTCCACATAATATTTCTCCTAATTTAAGTAAGACATAAAGCCGTAAACACCTGACTCCACTGATTTGAAGAAAGATCCTCCATCAGATCCAGAAAATAACCACGCTTTCTGGGAGGCAGGCAATACAACCAAAAAGAGAGCCGCCATAAAGATCACTACATAGCTAATCACAAAAATAATCTTGAACGACACTGTATCGGGCAGATGATTCTTATTCATTAAATCCGTATTGGTCTTCATATAAAACACTCCTTTTAGTTGAATCTATTTACTATGTACTTACTGCTGCATCAAAAGAACCATGGACGCCATGCCCATACAAGTATGTGCGCGACGACTGCGATAGCAGTAAATCCAAGCAAACCTTGCACATAAAATGCATGGAATTCTTGAGCTTCTGCATCGGTAAGCCCAGATATAGATCTGTTTTCACTCATGATGACTACTCCTTGAAACTGACCTTACGGTCTTTTCTACATCACCCCTGTAGATTTGGGGATACAGCTTTACTACGCCATATACGTTTAGCCTTTTCATAAGGCAATTTCTTTTATCAAAAGTCATACTGTCTCTCCACTCAGGTGGGATAGCGTTGACTTTTGAACACAATCGACCGTCACTCTTTCAATTTTCTGTTTGCGTGCCTCAAACTCAGCTTCATCACGAATTCTTTTTGCAGCTGAAATTTGCGTCAGCACAGGCTGATTACTAATTAATTTGTTCATTAATGCCTGGGCTTCTTCTTCCCAAGGAATGGAGGCGATCTGGCCTTGTATTCTTGCTGGGGTTGGATCGACCTTATCCATCTCTGTACCTAATGGCAGGATGTGAAAGAGCGCATCAAATAAAGAGTTACATACTTCTTGAATCAAATAGACTGCTCCGGAGTAACCCAT
>JBEGUE010000199.1:0-2780 GCA_041179045.1 Pseudomonadota bacterium | reverse complement strand
TTTACCAGCCGCTCCATTTGCGGTTGCTCCCCAGGGGTGTAGGGGGTCAGGGTCTGAACAACGGGGCTCCAAAAGCGGTTCATGAGGGACTCTAGTCAAAAATCAGCAAAAGTGAATAAACGCTAGCAATCAAAATCAGCATTTATATCTGTATTAGGAATGATATTATGAGGCTTCAATCAACACTTCGCCTCGCGGCGCACTGAAGCATGCGGCAAGCCGACGTTACCCGAAACACTTCGGAAACCAAAATTCAAATTGCCATCAATTTAGATGGCACAGGTAAAGCCGAGCTAGCCTCTGGCGTACCCTTCCTGGACCATATGTTGGATCAAATTGCCCGTCACGGCATGATCGACCTGAAAGTAGTGGCAAATGGGGATACCCATATTGATGATCACCATACCGTTGAGGATGTGGGTATTACTTTGGGCCAAGCATTTGCTAAGGCGGTCGGCGATAAAGCGGGTATTACCCGCTACGGCCACTCTTACGTCCCTTTGGATGAAACTCTGTCTCGCGTAGTGATCGATTTTTCTGGTCGTCCAGGGCTGGAGTTCAATGTGCCGTTTACTCGTGCACGCGTGGGTGACTTTGACGTGGATCTCAGCATTGAGTTCTTCCGTGGTTTTGTAAACCATGCTGGAGTCACTTTGCATATCGATAACTTACGTGGCATTAATGCTCACCACCAAATTGAAACTGTGTTTAAGGCCTTTGGTCGTGCCTTGCGCATGGCTCTAGAGTTAGATCCACGTGCCTCCGGTGTTGTTCCTTCTACCAAGGGCAGCCTCTAATCTAGAAAATTTCTAGTGTTGAGTAGCAGACTGTCAAAAAACCACAGAATATAGGCTAACAAGTGGCGCAAACCATTGCGATCGTTGACTACGGAATGGGTAATTTACGTTCCGTGTATCAAGCCTTTCATCATGTTGCTCCCGATGCCAATGTGCTGATTGCACACACCCCAGAAGAAATCCTTTCCGCTGAGCGGGTGGTGCTTCCAGGGCAGGGCGCCATGCCCGATTGCATGAAGCATCTTCAAGAGTCTGGTTTATTAGAAGCGCTCCTAGATGCCGCTAAGAATAAGCCGCTATTAGGTGTTTGTGTGGGCGAGCAGATGTTGTTTGATCAAAGCGCTGAAGTGCGGGCAAATTCCCATTCAGCTTGGACGCCTTGCTTAGGATTGATTCCTGGTGAGGTCAGGCGATTTGAATTGGCCGGCAAATTACAGCCAGATGGCTCAGCTTACAAAGTTCCCCATATGGGCTGGAACCAAGTTCGTCAGGATCGCCAGCACCCACTTTGGGATGGCATTCCAGATTTGACCAGTTTTTATTTTGTACACAGTTACTATGTTGTGCCGCAGCGCAAAGAGGATATTGCAGGCTCAACAGAATATGGTGATTGGTTTACTTCTGCGGTTGCAAGGGATAATATTTTTGCAACACAATTTCATCCAGAAAAAAGTGCAGAATACGGATTAAAGCTCTACAAAAATTTTGTTTCTTGGCAACCTTAATACTTCTATAACGTACCGCTATGCTGCTCATTCCCGCGATTGACTTAAAAGATGGTCACTGTGTTCGACTCGAACAAGGTGACATGGATAAAGCCACTGTGTTTTCTGAAGATCCAGGGGCGATGGCTGCCCATTGGATTAGCAAGGGCGCGCGGCGTTTGCATCTAGTGGATTTGAATGGCGCATTTGCCGGCAAACTCAAGAATGAATCCGCGATTAAATCCATTCTCAAAGCAGTAGGCAATGAAATTCCTGTTCAGCTGGGCGGTGGTATTCGTGATTTAGAGACTATTGAACGTTTATTGGATGACGGTATTAGTACGGTGATCATCGGTACTGCGGCTGTGAAGAGTCCTGGCTTTGTGCAAGATGCTTGCACTGCTTTCCCTGGCCACATCATGGTAGGTTTGGATGCGCGTGATGGCAAAGTGGCTACGGATGGTTGGAGCAAGATTACGGGTCATGAAGTGATCGACCTTGCTAAGAAATTTGAAGATTACGGTGTTGAAGCCATTATCTATACCGACATTGGCCGCGATGGCATGATGAAGGGCATCAATATGGATGCCACGATTAAATTGGCTCAAGCCATTCGGATTCCGGTAATTGCTAGTGGCGGTTTATCTAATAACCACGATATTGAAGCCTTGTGTGAAGCTGAGGCCGAGGGTGTGATGGGTGTCATTGCTGGCCGCTCAATTTACGCTGGTGATTTAGATTTAACTGCGGCGCAAAAATATGCTGACGAGTTAACCCTCAAGTTCGCCAAGAAAATTATCTAAAGTGCCATCCAGTGCTAACTAAAAGAATTATTCCCTGTCTTGATGTCACGGCAGGGCGCGTTGTTAAGGGCGTGAACTTTGTTGGTTTGCGTGATGCAGGTGATCCAGTAGAGATTGCTAAGCGCTACAACACTCAAGGCGCTGATGAGCTCACCTTCTTAGACATTACTGCCACCTCTGATGGTCGTGATCTGATATTGCACATCATTGAAGATGTTGCCTCCCAAGTATTTATTCCCTTGACTGTGGGTGGTGGTGTACGCGCTGTAGCGGATGTACGACGCTTGCTCAATGCGGGCGCTGATAAGGTCAGCATGAACTCTTCTGCAGTATCAAATCCAGATTTAGTTTCTGATGCTGCGGCTTACTACGGTTCGCAGTGCATCGTGGTTGCAATTGATGCAAAAAAAACTGAAGCGGGTAATTGGGAAGTCTTTACCCATGGCGGTAGAACCGCTACGGGAATGGATGTAGTT
>JBEGUE010000198.1:0-4705 GCA_041179045.1 Pseudomonadota bacterium | reverse complement strand
GAGATGCGCATCCTCACCATTCGCAGAAATTAAATACGGATAAGAAAATTCTCGATGCAAATTATTGAGTAGAGATTCATCATCATCAAGTACCTGCACTACCTGCCATTGAGAAGAGTTTGGCTCGCGCATGACCATCACCAATCGATAGCGTGCTGCCTCGATATTATTTAAGACCATCAGCCTTGTGCCATCAGCTAAAGTGAGTGCAGCAAGCGCTGAATTGGGATTTGGAATCTCAAGATCTTTGGTTACTGCCCAAGTTTGTCCAGCATCCTTGGTTTCACTTACAGGGATTTGCTTTGGCTGGGAACTAGGTCGAGTTTGACGAAAGAAAGCCTGTGCCTCTTGCGCCCCATCAGCAAAAACTACCGGCTGAATTGCACTCCTGCCAGAACTCATACGTCGCTTATCGATTACCTGATTCGCCTCGATTCTCAAAAACTCACCAAAGCGGCCAATCCACTCGTGATACGCCGGTAAACCCAGCCGCCCATCCACAAATGACATAGCTGGTGACTTTACTAAGGTGCTGAGATTAATCAGCGGGGAGCTAATTAAGCGCGCAGGCTTATCCCAAGTTAAACCCTCATCATCAGAAATCATTGCAGAGATTGAACTGCCAGCCCAACCCCCAATAGAAACTGTGACAAAAAATAATTGCATGCGACCATCGGCCATTCTAGCTGGAACAGGATTACCCAATTTAGCAATGTAGCGAGACAAGCCTTTCTCAGCACTAACGCGATCCACCACAACTGTTGGAGCACTCCATCGAGTTGCCTGCGGATCAAAAATAGATGTATAGATGGCTACGTCAGGAGCACCTTCTCGACTGCCTGCAAACCAGAAGGCTCTCACCGCACTATCCTTGAGCGCAATTAAAGACGCGGCATGCACTGAAGGAGCTCCCGTGTCAGGCAACCAATCCGTCCGCATACTGGGCTGAATAGACTTTAATGACTTTACTGGCGCAGTATTTTTCTGCAACTTGACTGACTTAGAGTCCTCAACTATCTCGAGTACATGAACAGGTTGATTCGAAGCATTAATTGGGTAATTGTTTGCAAATGGCGCCCATACTGGGCGACTGTCAACGTGAAGATAACCCAGTACCGAGGCAAGCAATAAAAAACAAAATGCGATCACCCGACTCATCGACAAGCATCCTTACCAACTAATGGCAACGCAATAGTTGCAGGAGTAGTAATTAAATATTCATTCACAAACAGGTGTTCTCCAATATGACCCTTGAGTATCGCCTGAATTTCTGCATCAGAATGGCGTGCACGCATTTCCATCCGCTTACCCACTATTTTGCAAGAATCACATAGGGCAGGCTCCACACCAATCGCTGACTGCACCGCTACTGTTGGATAAGTCTTGGTCAGCAAATCAATTTGGCTGGCATCCTTTGCTAAATAGCCGTGCAACATTGCCCCAGGTAACAAGAGTCGATACTCTTCATCCTTGGCGCGATAGTCGCAAGGCACCCAAACATCTTTTCCGGCATGGTCTTGAATAGTTGCTTGCGAGTATCGACCCAAGGCGCCCTCGAGAGGTGATAAGCCACCGGTGAGTGCGCAATAACAAAGAAAGCAGCCCGCTAGAGCGATTGTCTTACTTCGGTTGCGATTAAAGATACCAAGCAATACTAGGGCTATCGCACCCCCCATAAAAATCCAATGCCCAAGGGGGTAACTCCAGATGCCAGGCTGACCTAAGAAGTTTGACAGTTGCAGATTGCCGCCTATCCACACAAGCGCAGAAAGTAATAACAACTGCAGTAGCAATGCAATCCGAAATCCCCAGACGGGCAGTCGATCCCAATACAGGGCGATCACGGCAGCAAATGCCGGCATCACTGGAAGTAGATATCGTCCAGAGCGCTGACTTGGCAAACTAAACACAATGAAAAAGGCTAAGACCAATAGCAGCAAAAGGCTCTCTTCAAGAGACATAAAACGCCGCTCTCGCCAAGCTTGAATCAATGCAGAAATCAACACAAAGATAAATAGTCCTGCATTAGCCAAAGTCGTAATAGCTAACATCCAAATACTATCGCCACCCCGTACTAAATCCAATAAGTAATTAGAGCTGCGCGCTTGAAACTTACCGGCATTCTCACCGAGAACAAATTCTTTCCAAACTGCTTCTGGAAAAGGGTCCAGCACAAACCAAAGTGCAAATACGCCCAAAGCAAGAACGGCAGTTAATAGGACTTTATATAGGTCTTGCACCAAGACCTTGGGGATACTCCATTCACGCCAACGCCAGTAGAACAAACCCAAAGCAAATGCAGCCGGCACAATATAAGCAAAAGACTTTGACAGCAAAGCCATACCAAAAGAGGCGCCTGCCAATACAGGAAATAAAAGCTTCGATTCAAAAGCAGCTTTACCCCAATACAGCAGCGCAAAGAATGGCAAGCTTAGCCAAAATACTTCGGGGGGATCTGTTAGGAAGGGACGACCATAGCGGTAAGTTGCAAAAAAGGAGAGCCATACTAAAGCCGCCAATAGGCCAGTCTGCCGCCTACCGCTAAAGCGAGATACAGTCAAAAATAAGAATAGCGCGGTTAAGCCGGTATATAAAACACTAGGCCAACGTAGTGCGAAGAGTGTCCAGTCGCTTCCCCAGCCGGTACTTGCAATACCCTCCCAAAATACCAAAGGAGGCTTCGTATTTTTAATGCCATCCATCTCCGATTGAAGAGGTAACCAAGCACCAGCATCCGCCGTCATGCGAACGATATGCATATAGGGGTATTCATCGCCGTTCTTCGGAGCAAAGCGACTATCTAAACCATATAGGTAAGTAAATACACCTAGGAGTAGGATGAAAATGGCATTTCGATAGGTAAATGAGCCTCGCATATCGTTAGTTTATAGGTCTTGAGGTGAAATACTAAAAACTGGCAAGGTCAATACCCCCATTTTTAGTTCTGAGCTTATTGAAAATCAATCTAAGTAGAACTACTAATCCCAGCCCCATCTGATTAATATAGAGTCCATTAGTAGCATTTCAAAACAGCCATCTGTAAGACGGAGATAATCCTTATGCGATTGAAGTATTTAAAACCCATTTTGGTAGCGAGCGCACTCATTGGTCTTAGCCAATGGAGCGGACTTAGCGTTGCCCAAACCGCTGACCAACTATATAAGCGAGGACTTGCCGCTACCTGCGCCAATTGCCACGGTACAGATGGCAAAGGCGTTGTGGATGGTGGCATGCCGCTAATTAACAATCTCACTAGCGAACAAATGCTCGCCAAACTAAAGGCCTATAAGTCTGGAGCATTAGAGGGCACCATCATGCCGCAGCTCGCTAAAGGCTATACGGACGATCAACTCACTACTATTGCCAATCAACTTGGCAAGAAACAATAAGGAGGCGCTATGGATCGTCGACATTTTATAGGTCAGAGCGCTGCAGCAGTTGGTCTGCTTGCAGGTCTCTCAAGCCAAACTAAAGCAGCTAATTTACAAAAAGCAGAAATCTTGGTCATTGGTGGTGGATATGGTGGTGCTACCGCCGCTAAATATTTGCGACTCTTCTCCAACAACACCGCCAGAGTCACTCTGATTGAGCCCAATACCTCTTTTATCTCCTGCCCAATGTCGAATTTGGTCATCGGTGGCTCACGCACGATTGCTGAAATTACCTCGCCTTATGACACCCTGAGCAAGCGCCATGGCATCAAGATTATTCAAGATAGCGTCAGCAGCATTGATCCAGATAAAAAGACAGTGACACTCGCTTCCGGAAAAACTTTGCGCTATGACAAAGCGATTGTGTCTCCCGGCATCTCAATGAACTTCAAAAGCGTTGATGGGCTTGCGCAAGCCAATAAAGATGGCGTAACACTACAAGCTTGGAAAGCTGGTCCAGAAACTGTTGCCTTACATAAGCAAATCGCTGCGATGCGCGAGGGCGGCACTTTTGCAATTAGCATTCCAGAAGCTCCTTATCGTTGCCCTCCCGGACCTTATGAGCGTGCATGTCAAGTAGCAAACTATCTCAAGCAACACAATCCTAAGGGTAAGGTATTGATTTTGGATGCCAACCAAGATGTGGTTTCTAAAGGAGGCTTGTTCAAGAAAGTTTGGGCTGAGCAATACGCTGGAATGATTGAGTACCGCCCTAAGAGCAATGTCGTTGGCGTGGATGGGAAAACCAAAACTCTCAAACTCGAAGTTGAAGATGATGTGAAGGCTGACGTATTAAATGTCTTGCCGCAAATGGCTGCAGGTGAAATCGCCATTAAAACTGGCTTGGCCAACTCCAATGGTCGCTGGGCGAATGTCAACTTCCTCAATTTTGAATCCACAGCACGTAAAGATATTCATGTACTAGGTGATGCAATTCAGATTGCGCCGTTGATGCCCAAATCCGGTCACATGGCCAATCAACATGCCAAAGTAGCAGCAGCGGCAATCGTTGCAGAATTGAATGGCTGGGAAATTAATCCAGCACCAGTTCTGACAAACACTTGCTACAGCTTTGTGAATAACCGAGAAGTAGTCCACGTTGCCAGTGTCCATCAATATAACGCAGCTGAAAAAACATTCAAGACCGTTCCTGGTTCTGGAGGTTTATCGCCTGCACCTTCTATTCTTGAGGGCATTTACGCTTGGGGCTGGGCTCACAACATCTGGGCAGATAGCTTGGGTTAAAAAGTATTTACGCTCATTAAAAAAGAGGC
>JBEGUE010000197.1:0-8391 GCA_041179045.1 Pseudomonadota bacterium | reverse complement strand
ACTCCAAAGAACGTTGAAGAGGCTTGCGGCGTTCCCGAAGCGGAAGTCTACAAAGTTGCTGAGACATTGGCAAAAAATCGCCCAAGTACAGTTGTTTGGTGTATGGGCCAGACTCAGCACACCATCGGTAACGCCATGGTGCGTGCCTCCTGTATTTTGCAGCTGGCATTAGGTAACGTCGGTAAGTCTGGCGGCGGAACCAATATTTTCCGTGGTCACTGTAACGTTCAAGGCGCTACTGACGTAGGTCCTAACCCAGATTCTTTACCTGGCTACTATGGTTTGGCAGCGGGTTCTTGGAAACACTTCGCGACTGTTTGGGATGTTGACTACGAGTGGATTAAAGGACGCTACGCACCAGACATGATGGAGAAATCAGGTACTACTGTTTCTCGTTGGGTTGATGCTGTGCTAGAGAAGAATGACATGATTGACCAGCAAACAGCCGTTAAAGGTTTGTTCTTCTGGGGTCACGCAGCCAACTCTCAAACTCGCGGCTTAGATATGAAGCGCGCGATGGACAAGTTAGATTTGCTCGTTGTAGTGGATCCATACCCAACAGCAGTAGCTGCGATGGCTGCAATGCCTCCTGCAGAAGGTAACTCGGTTAACAAGAACCGTAACGTTTACCTCTTGCCGGCTACAACCCAATTTGAAACTTGTGGATCAGTAACTGCATCGAATCGCTCGGTTCAGTGGCGCGAGAAAGTCATCGACCCATTGTTCGAGTCTGTACCTGACCACGTCATCATGCAAGCCTTTGCCGATCGCCTTGGTTTTGGCCAGGAACTTTCTAAGAATTTCAAGATGCAGAGCTCCAAGTTTGCTGGTAAGCAATGGAAAGAGCCGCTGATTGAAGACATCCTCAGAGAAATTAACCGCTCTGTTTGGACGATTGGTTATACCGGTCAAACTCCTGAGCGTATCAAAGCGCACATGAGAATGGCGGGCACTTTTGATCCTAAGACACTGAAATCCAGAGGTGGTGTAGACCCCGTATCTGGCTATGACACAACCGGTGATTACTATTGCTTGCCTTGGCCTTGTTACGGTACTGCAGCGATTAAGCATCCAGGCTCACCGAATCTCTATGACACCAGCAAGTCTGTGATGGAGGGTGGTGGTAACTTCCGTGCGAACTTTGGTGTTGAGAAGGATGGCAAGAATTTGTTGGCTGAAGATGGTTCTTACTCTAAGGGTTCCGCAATCAAGACGGGTTATCCAGAGTTTGACCATGTGTTGGTGAAGAAGCTCGGTTGGTGGAATCAGTTAACCGAAGATGAGCAAAAAGCTGCTGAAGGTAAAAACTGGAAGACAGACTTATCAGGTGGTATTCAGCGCGTTGTCATGAAAAACGGTTGCCATCCATTTGGTAACGCTAAGGCACGTGCTGTAGTGTGGAACTTCCCTGATCCAATTCCAGTCCACCGCGAGGCTTTGTACAGTACTAACGAGCCCATGATGCGTAAATACCCAACATCTGCGGATAAGAAGAATTTCTGGCGCTTGCCAACTCTGTACAAAACGCTACAAGACAAAAACTTGAGCGAGAAGTACTACGAGAAGTTCCCAATCATCCTGACCTCAGGGCGTTTGGTTGAATATGAGGGTGGCGGAGAGGAAACTCGTTCTAACCCTTGGTTGGCAGAGTTGCAGCAAGAGAACTTTGTAGAAATTAATCCAAAAGCTGCTCAAGCTCGCGGCATTAAGAACTGGGACTATGTGTGGGTTAAATCACCAACAGGCGCCAAGATCAAAGTACGTGCAATGGTTACAGAGCGCGTTGATCAAGGAACTGCATTTGTACCGTTCCACTTCTCTGGTTGGTGGCAAGGCGCTGACTTGCGTAAGTACTACCCAGAAGGTGCGTCACCAATTGTTTTGTGTGAGTCGGTTAACACTGCAACTACCTATGGATATGACCAGGTGACGATGATGCAAGAGACCAAAACCACCATGTGCCAAATCGAAAAATTTGCCTAAGTTAAAAAATAAAGTCAGGAGAACACAATGGCAAGAATGAAATTTATTTGTGATACAGAGCGTTGCATTGAATGTAACGGTTGCGTCACTGCTTGTAAGAACGATAACGAAGTACCTTGGGGCGTTAATCGTCGCCGTGTTGTAACGGTGAATGACGGCATTATCGGAAAAGAAAAATCAATCTCAGTGGCATGTATGCACTGTTCAGATGCGCCTTGTATGGCTGTTTGTCCGGTCGACTGTTTCTACCGCACGGACGAAGGTGTTGTCTTACATGACAAAGATATCTGTATCGGTTGCGGTTACTGCTCATTTGCTTGCCCATTCGGTGCACCACAGTTCTTGAGTTCAGGCGCCTTTGGTGTCCGTAGCAAGATGGATAAGTGCACCTTCTGTAGCGGCGGTCCTGAAGTCAACGGAAGCGTTGCTGAATTTGAGAAGTATGGTCGCAATCGTTTAGCAGAAGGTAAGTTGCCTTTGTGCGCAGAGATGTGCTCAACCAAGGCATTGATCGGTGGTGATAGCGAGGTGATCTCTTCTATTTACGCCAAGCGTGTTTCTGTACGCGAGGCAAATGGTCGATATCCAAGCAAGGATATTTTCGGTTGGTCTACTGCTTACGGCCCAATGGATTCTCCTGCGCCAAAACCAACGCCAGCTGACAAAATCCCAGGAGCCAAATCATGAGATTTAATCTAAAAACCATTGGCTTATGCCTCGTTGCAGGCGCCACATTGGCTGCTTGCTCCGAGCCTCCTGAGATTGCGGCTAAAGCTGCAAAGCGTCCAGATGTTGCGCCTTACATGGGGGCTGATAACGGCTTCATGACTAAGGGCTGGACTCCAAAGGATGAAAAAAGCTGGGCCGAATCGGTCGATAAGCGTAATCAGAATCAGTCTGAGTATTCACGCTTTAAGTCATCAGTTAAACAACAATAAATAAAACGAAAACGTTTAAGGATATTTGTATGAATCGATCATTCTCTAGTGTTAGTCGCTCCTGGTTGCTAGCCCTTGGCGTATCGCTCAGTTTGCTTAGCGGTGTTGCCATGGCAGAGCGTGCGCCAATGCCACCGCTGCCATCTCCAAGTGGCATTGACTTCCCAAAGGACCTTAGCAATATTCCTAATGGAACCCAAGCTCAGTCTCAGCCTGCGAATTCTGCTCAGGTTGGTGAGCAGTTCCTTTGGAACTCAGCAAACAGCGATCCTTATAACTTTGTCAGCATTCCTGATAAAGAGGCGAGTGTTTTGATTCAGCGCGCTGGTCAGCAATGGCGCTTTATCCGTAACGGTGTGATCACTGTTTACGGCGGCTGGTTATTAGCCCTTGCTTTCTTCGGTATTGCAGCCGTGTTCATCATCAAGGGTCCAATTAAGTTACATGCCCCGATGTCTGGTCAAAAAATTAAACGGTTTAATGGTTTTGAGCGTTTTACTCACTGGGTTATGGCCTTTAGTTTTATTGGACTCGCTTTGACTGGGATGTTGATTTTGTGGGGCAAGTATTTTGTGATGCCAATGATGGGTGGCGTTGCCTATGGCACTTTCTTGAATATTTGTAAAAACATTCATAACTACTCTGGTCCACTCTTTACTCTAAGCGTTGTGATTTTCTTCTTGCTGTTTGCAACTAGAAATATTCCTGGAGAGGGTGATCTCACTTGGATTAAGTCATTTGGCGGTATGTTTGGTGGCAAGCATCCTCCTGCAGGCTTCTTTAACTTCGGTGAGAAAATCTGGTTCTGGTTTGGTATGACCTTCTTAGGCTTGGTCATCTCTGGATCTGGTTTTGTACTTGACATGATCGTTCCTTTCATGGAAGTTCAATACATTCGTGGAACCATGCAGTTGGCAAACATCATCCACAGTACAGCTTCAATCTTGATGACTACGATGGCTATGGGTCATATCTATATCGGATCTATTGGTATGCAAGGTTCGCTCGATGGTATGAAGACTGGATACGTAGACGGTACCTGGGCTAAAGAACACCATGAAATTTGGTACAACAAGGTTAATAAATAAGGACAGGCCATGAAAAAAATCATTGCTTTAATGCTCTGCACAGTCGCAAGTGCTTCAGTATTTGCTACTCTGCCACCGCTCACTCCTGAAGCCAAAGCGGCTGATGATCTCGCAAAAGCTAAAACAGCTTATGCCGGTCGGGTAGGTAATTTTCAGCTATGTCAGGCAATGAATAAAGTTGCAGATCAGTACAGAGTACCCGGTACTCCAGCTCCTGCAGCTTGTGTGGCTCCGCCTCCATTTGTTGCGCCGGGTGCTGCTCCAGCACCAACAGCAGCAGCGCCAGCAGCAAAGTAATTAATCGACTAGCAACTCTTGATGTAAGTAGCGTTTAGCTGCTTGGGTCTGGGGAGCGACAAAGAAGGGGCCTACGGGTCCCTTTTCTTTTATCTGACCATCATCAATAAAGATGATGTATTCGGCGATTCTTTGTACTTGTGCAAGTTGGTGTGAGGTAAAGATCACATCAGAGCCTTGAGCCTTAAATTGGCGAATGATTTCTTCAACTTGTTCTGTGGTGTTTGGATCTAAATTAGCTGTAGGTTCATCTAGTAATATCAAGTTAGGTTTTTGCAAAATAGCTCGACCTAAGCAAAGCTTCTGTCTTTCACCTGCTGAGAGTTTGTGCGCAGGACTATTGGCCAGATGACTCAAGCCGATCTGCTCCATCACTAAATCAATAGCAATAGAATTGATCGAGGGGTCTGAGTCCTTCACCATGGCAATGTTAGTTCGTGCTGAGGCTTTGATCATCGGCGTATGGTGCAATACCAAGGACGATTTGATGGGGCCACTTGAGTGAGTCACAGTGCCTGAGTCCGGTTTGATTAAGCCATCAATTAATTTTAAGAAAGTCGTTTTGCCAGCGCCATTGGGGCCGATGCAAGCGCAAATTCGATCGGCAGGAATCACTGCATGAGGAATATCCAAGATGATGCGCCCGTCACGTTTGACGATCACGCCCTTGAACTCAATAAATTGCTTGAATTGTTCCGAATGATCAACCATAGCGCCGCTCCGCAATTTGGCGAACTACAAATGTAAAGAGGTTTGCCAGCAAAACAATACCCAACAAAACAATGCCCAAGGCGAGCGCCAAGGGGAGATCGCCTTTGCTAGTTTCTAGGGCAATTGCTGTTGTCATAGTACGAGTGGATTTATCAATATTGCCACCCACGATCATGACTGCGCCAACCTCAGATATGGCTCTAGCCAGTCCCGCTAAAACCGCAATCGTAAGAGAAAATCGGCAGTCCCAAATAAGCCATTTCAGGGCAGAAAGTCTAGGTAGGCGAAGTGCCATAAAGGAATCCCGATGAATTCTCCAAGAATCCTCTAGGATTTGGCGGCTTAGGGCAGCAATTAAGGGGGTTGTGAGCAGTGTTTGGGCCAGGATCATGCCCTTAGGTGTAAAAAGCCATCCCCACACTCCTAAAGGTCCCGTCCTAGAGAGCAGCAGGTACACAATGACGCCAATAATCACAGTTGGAACGCCCATGAGGGTATTTAAAACTAGCGTAATGGTTTGTTTACCCTTAAATTCCTCTGTTGCCAATAGGGCGCCAATGGGTAATCCCAGAATCGTACCGAGAAGTAAAGCGCTTAAGCTGACCTGAAGTGAGACCAGCACAATGCCAATCACCCCAGCATCTAAATGCAAGAGTAGTCTGAAAGCATCCTGAAAGGTCATCAACATGGGCTAGATTCTAGCAAGGGGATGGCAAAATGGCATAAATGCAAACAATTCCTCTTTTCTGAACTCATGGCTGAAGTGATTTGCCTCTGTAATGAGGTTCTCGATGTTGATCTTCGCGAATATCTCGACACCCATTCAATTGACTCGATTGATGACTTACGCGAGCAGGCCTCTATTTGTAATAAGTGCATGCAGTGCCAAGATTTAGTTGAGGGTGAAATCTATTTAGCGCGCGTCAGACGACAGCGCGCCGCAGGACAGTTTTGATGTCACCAGTGCAGCTAGGTCGCTTTAGCGTCATGACGATGAACGTCCACAAGGGGCTATCACCCTTGCACAGAAAATCGACTATTTATGAGTTGCGTCAAAAGATGCGTAGCCATCATCCAGACTTGCTATTTCTCCAAGAACTTCAGCAAGAGCATCGTGGGCGCATCAGAAGATTTGGCCAATGGCCATTAACAGAGCTCACCCATTTTTTATCCGAAGATTTTTGGCATGATTGGCACTACGGTAAAAATGTTGAGTATCCAGATGGCCATCATGGCAACGCCATTCTTTCAAAGAGACCATTACGTAAGGGTGAGAACTACGATATCTCAGCCTATCGATTCGAGAGGCGGGGCTTGCTTCATAGCGTTACTCAGCTAGAAGGTATTGAGATACCGATACATTGTTTTTGTGTGCATCTGGCTTTATTTGAAAGAGGGCGAGAGCGTCAATTAGATGAAATTATTCGTTACATTGATTCACTGGCAGAGGGTGGTCCAACCATTGTGGCGGGCGACTTTAACGACTGGCGTAATCGTGTTAGCGCGCCGATGCGCGCTGCTGGTTTTGATGAGGTTTTTGAGGTGCTTACAGGCGCCCCTGCAAAAACCTTTCCCAGTGTGAAGCCCATGCTTCCCATGGACCGAATTTATGTACGAGGCTTGAAAATTCATTCGGCAGTAGTTTTGCATGAATGGTTAAAGCTCTCGGATCACTTAGGTATTACTGCTGAACTGGAAATCATATGAGCATATTAAATTTTTTATTGGGCTCTATTTTTGGGTTCTCTTTAATTTGGGTCCCCATAGTTCATGCAATCATTGTGATTCTGTTTGGATTTAGATTAATTTCTGTCAGAAGACCAGTCGGTGTTGCGATTGCATGGTTTTTGATTGTGGTCTTGTTCCCGCTTCTAGGTATCAGTCTTTATATCTTGATTGGTGAGCGCCCAGTAGGCCGTAAGCTCACGAGAAAAATTATTCGGATGGATAAGGAATATGCCGCCATCACGGCAGAGATGCGTAATCACTATCAAGCCGATAAGTTACAGCTACCAATCGAGGGTAGAGCTCTTAGCTTATTAGCGGAATCCAAAAATGGATCCCCGGTGATTGCTGGCAACAAGATCGAGTTATTTACGAGCTCGCTAGAAATCTTGCAGCATTTCATTGACGAAATTAATCAGGCAAAAAAATCACTTCATCTAGAGTTTTATATATGGGCACTAGGCGGCGATGCTGATCGCGTTGGTGAGGCCTTAATCGCAGCGGCTAAACGTGGCGTGACTTGTAAGGTGTTATTGGATTCATTGGGAAGTAAAGAGTGGTTTAAATCCAGCTGGCCTAATCGTTTCAGAAATGCCGGCATTCAAGTGACCGAGGCATTACCAATTCAAATTGGACGCTTCCAATTTCGTCGTGCGGACCTCAGGTTGCATCGCAAAATATTTGTGATTGATAACACCGTCGTTTGGACTGGCAGCATGAATATGGTCGATCCCCGCAGTTTTAAGCAAGATTCCGGTGTGGGTGAGTGGGTAGATGCGATGGTCAGAATAGAAGGCCCGGTTGCATCCCAGTTTGAGCTGACATTCTCCTTTGACTGGAGTGTCGATAATCCCAAAATTACGCATTTCAGTAAAGTGGTTCCAACTCCAAGTCCGGTCGAAGGAAAAGTGCTTGCTCAGGAGTTTTCTTCTGGGCCGGTGTATCGCGACGATATCTTGTATCAGGTGCTGCTCTCTGCCATTATGGATGCACGTAAAGAGCTCATCATCACTACGCCTTACTTTGGTCCAGATGATGGATTGATTCAGGCGCTGATGGCAGCAGCTGGTCGTGGCGTGAAGGTTACTTTAATTGTTCCTAAATTAAATGATTCGGCACTAGTTGCCTGGAGTAGTCATAGCTTTTATGCTGACCTGATGGAAGCAGGTATCCATATCGCTGAATTTCATGGTGGTTTATTGCACACCAAGAGCTTGCTCATAGATAAGCAGGTAGCAATATTTGGATCAGTGAATTTTGATCAACGTAGCTTACGTCTCAATTTTGAGATCAGCTTAATTGTCTATAACGAGGCGTTTTGCACCAAACTCGAGACTTTGATTGAGTCCTACTTAGCTCAGTCTGATTTAGTTGATCCAGTAAGTTGGGCTAAGCGACCGCGTTGGCGTGTTTTGCTAGAGAACGCAGCACACTTAGCTTCACCTTTACTTTAAATCGCTCCTTGGCTGCGCATAACTTCAATCTCGCTTGCAGCAATACCAAGCTCAGATAGGATTGCTTGCGTATGTTGTCCTACAGCAGGAATGTCATCCATACGGTAGTCGAAGCTGCTGTTGCTACCAGGTGGCAGCATCGCTGGAATAGGGCCTACTGGTGATCCGACTTGTACCCAGCGCTCGCGTGCTTTG
>JBEGUE010000196.1:0-24060 GCA_041179045.1 Pseudomonadota bacterium | reverse complement strand
CATCATGGTTAAAGGATGATGCTCAGACAATTTTTATTGATCTCAGTACCCATGCAAATTATGTCAAAGGCCACATTCCTGGCAGTTGGTTTGCACTACGCTCACAGTTTGCCAATGCCCTGAAGAATCTCCCTGCAGCAAATCGCTACATACTCACCAGCACTACAGGTGACTTAGCAGTATTTGCTGCACCAGAAATTCAATCCCTCACTCAGACGGAAGTGCTTGTACTCACTGGTGGCAATGCGGCATGGATCAAGGCTGGTCTTGACATCGAAACAGGGGCTACTCACTTAGCATCACCTCCAATGGATCGCTACAAGCGGCCATACGAGGGGACAAGCGTTGATCCCGCAGCGATGCAGGCCTACCTAGATTGGGAATTTGGCTTGGTAGAGCAGCTTGGCAAGGACGGCACGCATCACTTTTGGGTACTTTGATCATAGTGATGAATAAAAAAATCGCCCTCTTGATAATTGCCTTAGGGCTTTCAGCTTGCGGGCGAGAAACCTACACTACCTGGTCTTGCACAGATAGTGCTGGCAATAAATCTCCGATGATTCTCAAGAAAGCGCAGATGCAGTTTCAGGATCGTCAATATGACTACTGTGGAAGTCTTGGTCCACTAAGTTATTTTGACCTGAAATGTCCCGCTCAAATACAGGACTCCAGCAGTATCTTTACGACGAGCTCAGGCAAACTCGTCAGCAACACAAATGAGTTTCATTGCAATGCACTCTAAAGAGAAAAACCTCCTGAGCCCTAAAAAATTACTGCTCAGTAAATGGACAGCGGTAAAGCCTAGCCATAAACGAAAACATTTTTTAGTCAGTAAAGTCATTCTGCCAGAGTTACCAGAGTCGGCAATTGAGTTTGTAGAGCTAGAAGCTGTTTTTGATCAGCACTCTCAAATCATTCCTTGGCGCGAGCTGAAGGATACTGAAACCTGGCTGCAAGGCTGGGTATAAAAAGCCGCCAATCAATTGGCGGCCTCTTACGATTCGGTTAAAAAATAACTACTTCTTCTTGCTTGTATCTGAAGATTTTCTGAGATGCTCTTCGATATTCTTTTCTGCAGTATCGGCTACTTGATTCACAATTTTTCGCCCCTCTTTAAACATCTTCTGCCCAGCAGTTGACATGTCATGGACCACCTTAGATAACTTGTCGGCATGTCCTGGCAACTTACTTTCAGCATCTTCAAGCCAGCTCACCAAAGAGCTACGAACTTTCTCTAGATGCTTTTCAGTTTCATCGGCCGCATCATCACCAATATCCTTGAGAACAGATTTCACCTTCTTCTGATAAACGGTTGCACGTTTTGCAGCTTCCTTGGCAGCCTGATCCTGAAGCTCTTTCAGCTTAGCAAGGTCATTTTTAGCTGCAGATTTAGCACTCTCCATCGCATTTTTCATGCCCCACTGAATTTCTTCAAGGTGGTGGGTGCTCAGATCTTTGGCAGCATCCAATAATTTATGGGAATAGGCAAATAGCTCCTTAGCCTTTTCTTGTTGCCATGCTTGAATATCTTTAGCGTCCATTACATTTCTCCTCAAGTTAAATAAACATGTTGACCAATTGCAAGACCATGCTTCTACTCTATACCCAAATCATCATCTTGCCAATTCCCCGCTCTCTTGGCATTAAAATTGGGATATGAGTGAGAGAAAAAATCCATACGACATCATTGGTGGCGCGGCAAAGATCGAGGAGCTAGTAGATCGCTTCTACGATTTAATGGCGCTAGAAGAGCCCTTCGAAGCATTGAGAGCCATTCACTCCCAAGATCTATCGAGCTCCCGAGAAAAGCTCAAACTGTTTTTATCGGGTTGGCTGGGAGGTCCCGATGTCTACTCTCCAAAGCATGGCCACCCCATGCTGCGCGCACGGCACTTACCCTTCAAGATTGGCCTTCAAGAACGCAACCAATGGCTAGCTTGTATGTATCGCGCGATGGAAGACTGCGGAATTGATAGTCAGATTGGCGCGCAACTTGAAGAGTCTTTTTTTAATACCGCCGACTGGATGAGAAATCAGCCAAACTAAACAGCGTATTGAAGTTTTGGGGACTTGCTAGATGGATTGGGCGCAAGCAAAACCGCTAGCCCAAGCCCACTGAAAGTTATGACCCCCAAGATGTCCTGTGACATCGACACACTCGCCAATGAAATACAAGCCTGGATGATTTCGGGCCATCATCGTTTGGCCATCAAGCTCTTTGGTATCTACACCACCCAACATCACCTCAGCTTTTTTCCAGCCCAGTGTTCCAGCCGGCTTTACGGACCAATTGGTAATAAGCTCCTTCAGTGAGTGGCGATCCTTTTTAGAAACCTCAGCCCATTTTTTGCCTAGGAGGTTTTTCTGCTCAGCAAACGCTTTGGCCAGACGCAATGGCATGACTGAAGCCAAGATATTTTCTGTCAACTTCAGGCGACTGTCCTCGTGATTGAATAATTCATCACAACTAAATTGACCATGAGCTTCTACTGCTCCCAGCCAATCAACATGAATTTCCTCGCCTTCGACCCAGTAACTGCTAGCCTGTAAAACTGCGGGTCCGGAGAGGCCTTTATGGGTTAAGAGCAGATCTTCATTAAAGCGACATGCGCCATAACGGTTCCCCTTGGAGCCTGCCGCAATCCGTACCGGCAAGCTCAGGCCAGATAATTCAATCAGATTATCAAATTCACCAGACGTGAATGAGAGGGGCACCAGTGCGGGACGTGGATCAATAACCTTCAATCCAAATTGCTTCGCAATATCTAGGGAGTATGCAGTCGCGCCAATTGCTGGAACTGGTAAACCACCAGTTGCCATGACTAAGGATTTGGTTCGCTCTTGTCCAGTATTAGTTTTAATAACCCATTCCCCCGCTACATTCGAGATCGACTGCACTGAAACTGGATAGCGAATGTCAACATGACCTTTAGCGCATTCAGAAAGCAACATCTCGATAATTTGCTTTGCTGAATCATCGCAAAATAATTGGCCCTGATGTTTCTCGTGATACGCAATGCGATAAGACTGCACTAGCTTAATAAATTCCCGTGCGGGATAGCGCGCTAGAGCACTTTTTACAAAATGGGAGTTGAGGGAAAGAAAATTTGCTGGACTGCTATGCACATTGGTGAAATTACACCTTCCCCCGCCACTAATCCGAATTTTCTCGCACAAGACATCAGCATGGTCGAGTACTAAGACTTTCTTGCCTAATTGCCCAGCAACACCAGCACAAAAGAGTCCAGCGGCCCCACCGCCAATAACGATGGCGTCCCATGTCTTACTCATGCTTGACTCATGCCTTACTTAAAACGCTCAATGACTTCGGGCGCCAGTTTTAGTTTTTGCATATGCAAACGGGTATAGGCTTGACGAAAATTCTTGGTCATGGAGATCATGACTGATGCGGTCCAAGCAAAGGCAAACATTCCAGAAAAGGCAATGATGATCGCTAGCATCTTCCAACCGCTCGGCAGCAGATCATCCATAAAACCCATTGCTGTATAGGTGCTACCACTGAACAGGATGCTCTCACCTAAATTGGGCAGGAGATTAAAGACTCGAAGCGAGATACCCCAAAGAATAATCTCAAAGATATGAGTCAGAAATAAACAGAGTACGCTGACATAAAACACAAAAGCCACTGAAGAGTATTTATGTTCTGACAAATATAGAAATGACTTCACTTCATAGCGCTTGGCAATTTGGAGCAGAGCAAACCCATGTACTAGCATCACAATCAGGAGCATGGCAATGCCAAACAAGTAGGCTGGCAAATCTAGCTCGGAAGTAAGGGTGACGGTATTGGCAATGGACATAATCTTTAGAAGGCTATTTTACAGGCCTTACGAGCCGCACTCTTAAGCTAATTGATACCAATTCCGAATTACTGCCCAAGACTCCTCGGCAGTCTCTACAAAATGGATTAGATCCATATCTGCGCGATCTATCACGCCATGATCCAACATCTGCTGGAAGTTGATCACCCCCTGCCAAAATGTCTTTCCAACCAAAATGATGGGGAAGCGCTCCACTTTTTTGGTTTGCATTAAGGTGAGCACCTCAAAAAGCTCATCAAAGGAACCAAAGCCACCCGGGTAAGCCACAATCGCTCTTGCTCTGAGCATGAAATGCATTTTACGAATCGCAAAATAATGAAAGCGAAAACTCAGACCTGGCGTGAGATAAGGATTAGGATGCTGCTCTCTTGGCAGGCTGATATTAAAACCAATCGCTTTATCCCCGGATTCAAACGCACCCCGATTAGCGGCCTCCATAATTCCAGGGCCTCCACCAGTAGCGATATATAGCTTATTGCGATCTTCAGATTGAGTGGCGTTATAGCCCGCAACGATTGTCCCGAACTCTCTAGCCGAGTCATAGTACTTGCAATGTAGTAAAGCCCGCTTAGCTTCCGCTTGGGCTTCTGGTGTTTTCGCGCCCTTTTCTAATTCCTGCGCCGCTTGGCAACTTACAAAACGGGTTGAACCAAATACGGTAATGGTGTGCTCAATACCGTGCTCATGCAACAAGATCTCCGGCTTAAGTAACTCCAACTGAAAGCGCAAGCCAAGAGTTTCTCGGCGAGCTAGAAATGCTTGGTCATCAAATGCAAATCTATAAGAATCATCGGAACTACTCTCTGCTAACTGGCTTTTCTGAAGCTTTAAAAAATCAGTAATGGTTTGAGAGTTATTCAGAGGGAGTTTTGGGCTCATATTTAAACCTTTATTACAACCTTTAAAAAATAGCTTGTCTTCAATTTGGCAGACAGGCAAGCCCTAGGATACAAGGTCAGAATTAGTATTTCTACCTAGAATATTGCATTAATTTCGTATCTAGGGCTTATTCGGATTTACCGGGAGCGCTTCAGGCATTAATATAAGGGAATATCAACCAAACCGAAGGAAATGCAATGAGCAACCGTTCAATCATCATCATGGTACTAGTATTAATCGCTGCTACAGCCTATTTACTCATCAAAGGCGACGGCGACATTGATATGGGTGGCGAGAAGCATGGTGCTGAAGCTGCTCATATGGAAGACGCTAGAAAAGATGCTCCTGCAGCTCCAGCAGCACCTGCAGCCGCTCCAGCTGCTGATGCTAAGAAATAATCTCTTTTCGAGATAAACAAGCCGCGGTTCGCCGCGGTTTTTTTATGCCTCTCGGCAAGCTTAGCAAGTGTAGGTATGTAAGCGCTCAGGAATAATGACATTGCTCCAATTAAGCTCGTCCCTAATGGATTGAGCTAGAACAGCAGAAGCTTCAGGCTCACCATGAACTACAAAGACCGATTGAGGCTCAGATTGAAAGCCTCCCAACCATTCCAATAGCCCCGCTTGACCGGCATGGGCAGAAAGTCCACCAATCGTATGAATGGATGCTCGCACAAGAACCTCTTCACCAAAAAGACGTACTTTTGCAGCTCTATCGACCAGACGACGACCTAAGCTGCCATAGGCCTGAAACCCGGTAATGACGATCGCGTTTTGCGCCCGAGGTAAATTGTTCTGCAGGTGATGAACGATACGACCCGCATCACACATACCGCTTGCAGAAATAATGATTGCACCACCTTTGATTTTATTGAGTGCTTTTGATTCTTCAACGTCAGCAATAAATCGCAGATCGACTGCGCTCGGATTTTTTTTAAACCACTCAAAGGTAGATTGCGACTCTTGATCCAATTGCGCAAAAAAATGCTGAGTGAGATGGGTGGCTGCTGTTGCCATTGGCGAATCAACCCAAATACTGAGATGGGGTAATAAATTACGCTTTACCAAATCAATGAGCAGGAACAGGATTTCTTGGGTGCGCCCCACTGCAAAGGCAGGGATCACAATATTTCCATGGCCATCTAAAGTCTCAGTCACGACTCTAATGAATTCAGCCTCGGTGTCCGCTAATGTTTTATGTAATCGATCGCCATAGGTTGATTCGACCACAACAATATCAGCCTGAGGAATGATGGTGGGATCAGGCATCAATAGCTTGCCCTTCATGCCAATATCTCCTGAGAAAACGCAGCGTTTTTTCTTGGCATGATCTTCACTGATATCAATGACCGCGATTGCAGACCCCAAAATATGGCCTGCATTCTGGAACTCAAGCCCAATACCCTCGCAGAGCTCCATGGATTCTCCATAGGCAAGTACTTCGCATTGCCCAAGCGCTAACTCTGCCTCTTCCATTGAGTACAGCGCCACTGGTAGATCCCCGCGCCACTTGCCTGCTTTTTGTCTACGTACCGCACGCTCTACATCAGAGCGCTGTAAATGCGCGCTATCAGGCAACATGATTTTTAACAACTCAAATGTCGCATCTGTGCAATAAATTGGCCCTGAAAAGCCTTGGGCACACAGTCTTGGTAAGAGACCGCTGTGGTCAATATGTGCATGTGTCAACACAATGAAATCAATTTCCTCGGGAGAAAACGGCAGTGGCTCCAAGTTCTTAGCAGTGGCTTCGCGCCCGCCCTGGAACATACCAAAGTCAACCATGAATCTGATATCTCGACCACCAACCGTGGTCTCCACAGAGTGCCTTGATCCCGTAACCTCACCTGCCGCACCAAGAAATTGTATTTTCATTACCTAAGCATACTCCCGATAAAATGACTTACTAAGCCACGTTGAAGAGCGATACTAGATAGATGAACCCCCCTACAGAACTGAGATCACTCGAGCTCATTACCCGCCTCAAGCGAGCGCCCTCAGAACACAAAGGGAATGCGGGTAAAATTTTGCTCATTGGTGGCGCACCTGGCATGGCCGGCGCCCTGCTCTTGGCAGGTAGTGCCGCACTGCACTTAGGGGCGGGCTGGACTATGTTGGAGATGCTAGACCCAATGGCTGCTCATGCAATGCCTGAGCAAGCCGAGCTGATGGTTCGCCTGGCCAGCTTTAACGTCCAAGAACAATTAGAAAGCACTGCGCCGGACGTCATTGGAATTGGGCCCGGCCTTGGTTTTTCTGCGCTGGCTAGAGACTGGTTAACAGCCTCACTATGCTATCCAAAAGTGCCACTCGTGATCGATGCTGATGCACTCAACCTGATTGCCGATAACCCTGAATTTTTAGATCTCCTCAAACAACGCAATCAAGCATACCCCAGTATGACTGTACTCACGCCACATCCTGGAGAGGCAGCCCATCTTCTCAATACAATCGCCTCAGTCATTCAGGCAGATCGCTTTGCCGCAGTATCAGACTTAGTCAGGCTCACCGATGGTATCGTCGCCCTTAAGGGTCAACATACGCTCATTGCCTCACCTCTTCACCCGGCAGTGCAGTGCGCTCAAGGTAATCCCGGTATGGCCGTTGGCGGAATGGGTGATGTCTTAACTGGCACTATCGCAGCCATTGCAGCCCAAGGTATCGACCACAATCTCAATTTATGGGAGTCGAGCTGTATTGGGGTTCAACTACACGCCTTCGCAGCCGATAGCTTAGTAGCGCAGCAAATTGGTCCCATTGGACTTACTCCATCAGAGGTCATTTTGGAGATGCGGAGTCTACTCAACAAGCTGTTATAAAACACCATGCAATCAGTTAGTAGAACTCTTCATCATCGCCGTTACGTCTATGGCCTCTTAATGGCTGGACTGGGCTCCGTACTATTTTCCGGTAAGGCTATTCTGATTAAGCTTGCTTTTGGTTACGGTGCAAATGCTGAGACGCTAATTGCCTTAAGAATGATGATGGCACTACCGCTCTTTTGGGGAATCTATTGGTGGCAAGCGCACAGGCAAGTCATGAGTCCGCTCACATTGAAAGATCACATCAAGATATTTTCTTTGGGATTTATGGGCTACTTTCTTTCCAGCTATCTTGACTTTTTAGGACTGCAATACATTTCTGTTGGGCTAGAGCGTATCGTGCTTTACCTGACGCCCACGATCGTGTTGTTGATTTCTTATTTTGTATTACAGAAATCCATTAGTCGCTTGCAGTGGTATGCATTAGCAGTGGGATATCTTGGCGTGATCGTCGTATTCATCCAAGATGCCAGTTCGACTGGATCCATGGCCTTGCTTGGAATGATCCTGGTTTTTGCTAGCGCGTGCTCATATGCAATCTACATGATTGGGTCCGGGGAAATGGTCAGGCGCGTCGGTAGCGTTCGCTTGGTGGTCTATGCTAGTTCAGCATCAGCACTGATCAGCGTCATTCAAATTCTGATTTACGATCCTGAGGCTGTTTTTGTGCAAGTGCCACAAATTTATTGGCTCAGCCTACTCAATGCCAGTCTATGCACCGTCATTCCGATGTTGTTAATCATGATTGCTATTAATCGCATTGGCTCACCTCTAGTTGCTCAAGCCGGAATACTGGGACCTGTCTCCACTCTATTTATGGGCTGGATCGTGTTATCCGAACCAATTACCTGGATTCAGATCGGCGGGATGAGCTTGGTGATGGGGGCGATGTGGTTACTGGTGCGCAACGATGCGCCGAACAAACAACAGAATCCAAATCCTATAAAGCCTTTAGATCCTGAGGGCTCTGATCCTCTAAGTTAGTTGCTAATTTATTGCTGAGGAGCTGCAGGCTCTTGAGCTGCCCTTACTTTCTTCTTAGATTTTTTCTTGGCCTTCTTCTCTGCTTTTTTATCTTTCTTAGATTTCTTCGCAGTCTTCTTGGCCGCTTTTTCCGGCTGTGCATCAGGAGTTGTTACAGGAGCGGCTGCAGGCGCTCCTGCTGGAGCTGGATCAGCTGCCATGACAGTCAATGGTGACAAACCAATTGAGGCAGAAACGAAGGTCGCGAAGATCAATCTTACAAAGTGGGTGTTCATTTAGGGCTCCAAAAGGTTCATGGGTAGCTTCATCATACTCAATTAAAAAGCCGTCCTAAGACGGCCTTTTGCAGAAACAAATTAAAGTTACTTAAGCTGGTTGAGCTTCAGTCTCGGTAATTTTTTCTAACGCTGCTGCAAGGTGGTCCACTGTGCGGTCAACATGCGCCAGCTTCTCTAAGCCAAATAAACCAAGGCGGAAAGTACGGAAGTCTGGACGTTCATCGCACTGCAAAGGCACGCCAGCTGCTGTTTGCATGCCTAGAGCGATAAACTTTTTACCTGACTGAATATCTGGATCCTTGGTATAGCTCACCACTACACCAGGAGACTGAAAGCCTTTTGCTGCAACCGAGTGATAACCATTGGATACCAATAAGGCGCGAACCTTATCACCCAACTCTTGTTGCTTTGCTTTGAGTGCAGCAAAACCTAAAGACTGAGTTTCTTTCATCACGTTGCGCAAGATTTTGAGCGCATCAGTTGGCATGGTGGTGTGATACACATGGCCACCCTTTTCATAGGCTTCCATAATTTGAAGCCACTTCTTCAAATCCATTGAGAAGCTGCTGCTTTGAGTGGATTCAATACGCTCGCGTGCTCTATCACTCATAGCCACCATTGCGCAGCAAGGTGAACTACTCCAACCTTTTTGAGGTGCAGTAATTAACACGTCGACATTGCAAGCCTTCATATCTACCCAAGTAGCACCTGAAGCGATGCAATCGAGCACAAACAAGCCATTGACAGAGCGAACTGCTTCGCCCACTGCTTTGAGATAGTCATCGGGCAGGATGATGCCTGCAGAAGTCTCTACGTGAGGAGCGAAAACAACTGCTGGCTTTTCTTTTTTAATAAAAGCTACCACTTCTTCGATCGGCGCAGGAGCAAATACACCTTGCGTAGCATCTTCTAATTGCTTACCTTTAATAACGGTAATGTCCTTAGTGATGTTGGCTAAATCAAAAATCTGAGTCCAGCGATAGCTAAACCAGCCGTTACGTATTACGAGACATTTTTCATTATTGGCAAATTGGCGAGCAACAGCTTCCATGCCAAATGTGCCGCTACCAGGAACGATCACTGCAGAACTCGCGTTGTAAGCATCTTTCAGGACACTAGAAATGTCCACGATGACTTTTTTGAATTCTTCAGACATGTGATTGAGTGAGCGGTCGGTGTAAACAACCGAGAACTCTAAGAGACCGTCTGGATCAACATTCGGGAGTAAACCTGGCATAGTAATTTCCTAGTAAATCGTGTGATTAGCCCTAAATGATACTGATTTAGTGCTATTTAAGTACTTGAGCTCTGAAAACGGCCTTTTTGAGCAAATAAAGGGGGTTAAGGACTTTTCTGTGTTGTAGAGGAGACCAGTATTCCGACTACGATCAGGATGAAGGCTAGACCATGAAAAAGCTGGGGCGGATCTCCTAAGATCGCGGCAGACAGTAAGGCTGTAAATAAGGGAATGAGATTGGCAAAGAATGCCGCCACCGTAGGTCCAGCACCATTTACCCCCAAACCCCAACACCGATAAGCAATTAAGGATGGGCCAATGGCAACAAATAAAATCAAGGCCCCAGTCCAATAATTGAGATCAATAAAGGCGTGCCCTGTAGCAATTTCCGCACCCTCAAACAACATCGTCCACAAGAATCCAATCAAGACCTGTGCCATCAAAAACTCTGCCCAGGGCCACTGCCGCTCCGTACTCGCTCCCGGGCGGCTAATCATCCAACTATAAAAAGCCCAAAGAATGGTTGCCAACATAATGAGCAAATCACCCATGACTACTTCCATACTCAAGAGGCTGGCCGGCTCACCCCGTGTGAGAACTACGGTCACACCTACCAAGGAGACGACTGCACCCAAGAGCTGCAGCAGCTTGGGCCTGACTTGATAAAAGATGGCGCCGATCATGAGCATCCAAATTGGCATGCTAGCTCCAATTAGGGTGACATTGATGGCTGTGGAGGTTTGTAAGGCGAGATACAAGAGCACGTTGTAGCTACCTACCCCCAATAATCCCAAAACGAGGAAGCGACCCTTGTTTTGCCACAGGGCGCTACCTGGCCTGAAAATTCGCCAGCCAAGGGGAAGTAGTAGCAAGGCTGCCAAACCCCAGCGAACAGTACTTAAAGTGATCGGCGAAACACTACCTACCAAGACCCGTCCAGCAATTGCATTACCCGCCCAGAGGAGAGTTGCCAGCGTTAGATACAAGACAGTCGACAGGGGTATTTGAGGCATTCGGGGCGTATAGGGGAATGAGTGGCTGTTTTGAGCCTCAAGAAGGGCTTTGCCTATGCATTGTAGAAACAAATGCTCGGTATTGCTAAGATAGAGCTTAAATTAGCGCCGGACATCTGGCATTAGTAACACACCAAGGGGTTTAAGTGGCAATCATCACCAATATTGAAGATTTACGAGTTCTGCATCAGAAACGCACCCCTAAGATGTTTTATGACTATGCAGACTCCGGATCGTGGACTGAATCCACCTACCGTGCGAATGAGTCGGATTTTCAGAAAATCAAACTGCGTCAACGGGTTGCCGTCAATATGGTCAACCGCACCACCAAAACTACCATGGTAGGACAAGAGGTTGCCATGCCAGTCGCATTGGCGCCTACTGGACTAACTGGCATGCAACATGCTGATGGTGAAATTCTGGCAGCCCAAGCTGCAGAAAAATTTGGTGTCCCCTTCTGCCTTTCTACGATGAGTATTTGCTCAATTGAGGATGTGGCAGAACGCACTACTAAGCCATTTTGGTTTCAGCTCTATGTCATGAAAGACCGCGGCTTTATTGAGCGCCTCATTGAGCGTGCCAAAGCAGCCAAATGCTCGGCCTTAGTTCTCACTTTAGATTTACAGATTCTGGGACAGCGCCACAAGGATTTAAAAAATGGCTTGTCTGCACCCCCAAAGCTGACGATTGCGAACATCATTAACATGATGACTAAGCCCCGCTGGTGTATGGGCATGGCAATGACTCCTCGCAGAACTTTCCGCAATATTGTTGGTCACGCCACTGGAGTTGGCAACATGTCCTCCCTTTCTTCTTGGACTGCCGAGCAGTTCGACCCGGGTCTGAGCTGGGATGATGTGGAGTGGATTAAGAAGCTTTGGGGTGGTAAGTTAATTATTAAAGGTATCTTAGATGAAGGCGATGCCCGCCTTGCTGCCAATTCTGGCGCGGATGCCCTGATCGTTTCCAATCATGGTGGCCGTCAATTAGATGGCGCGATCTCCAGCATCAAAGCATTGCCTGGAATTGTCGATGCCGTGGGTAAAGATATTGAAGTTTGGATGGATGGTGGCATTCGTTCCGGACAAGATGTTTTGAAAGCTTGGGCATTAGGAGCGCGTGGCACATTAATTGGTCGCCCATTCCTCTACGGCTTGGGTGCGATGGGCGAGGCCGGCGTCACTAAATGCTTAGAGATTATTCATAATGAATTGGACATCACTATGGCCTTTACAGGTCACCGTGATATTCAGAATGTGACTAAAGATATTTTGTATCCAGGAACTTTTTAATATTCCACACTTAGCCAATTACCCAGTACTAGTATTTTTCATCTCCGCTGTAGTCCTCTCGGGCTCAGTGTGGTTTGGCAATGTGGTGCTTAGCAAGTACCGGACCAAAGACACTGAAACCTCGGCAGATTTGGGAGTCATCCAGACTGCAACACTCACATTGCTTGGTCTCATCATTGGCTTTACCTTCTCTATGGCGATTGCTCGGTATGACTTGAGGCAGACTTACGAAGAAGCTGAGGCAAATGCAATTGGCACAGAGTTCTTAAGGGCTGATCTTCTGCCCAGTAAAACTGCAGAATCCATCAAGAGACTTCTCAATGAATATCTTGATCAGCGTATCTTGTTCTACTCGAAGCAAGATCGAGAGACTGCCAAACAAATTACACAACGCACCATTGCTTTAGAGAATGCGATGTGGGATGAATTACTCCCTGTAGCACGCACACAATCAACTCCAACTATTGCTCTGGCGGTCTCTGGAATGAATGATGTGCTCAACGCCCGAGGCTATACCCAAGCAGCTTGGTGGAATCGTATACCGGGTGCGGCTTGGTGGTTGATGGCTGCGATCGCGATTGCAGCCAATGTGTTGGTAGGATTTGGTGCGCGGAACTTTAAACCGAATATCGGCCTTTTCATGATTTTTCCAACCATGATTGCCATTGCCTTTTTTCTGATTGCAGACATTGACAGTCCTCGTGGGGGCGTTATTCGTATTGACCCCCGCAATCTGATTGATTTAAAAAATAATATAAGCCCCGCAAATGCCTCGGCACACACGAAAGGCATTAATCGATGAAGCGTATTGTTGATGTGTATAAAGATAGGGGTCGAGAGCTGGTGTGGACTTATGTCATTCACCTTGGCAATCTTGAGTTTCACCCGGCTCAAGTTGATTTTGAGCAAGAGGCGTTACGACTTTCTCAACTGGATAAGCGCGGTACACCAAACGAGTTGAGCGCCAAAGCTAGACTTACCGTTCGATAATTTTTAACCTCAGTTCCGAAATATGAAACCTTTAAGCAAAAAAGCCAAGATGGCAGTGGGATGGACAATCTTGATGACCGTCACTGGTACGGCCATGCTTCATCAATGGGAATTCTTTGCAATGGGATGCGCATCCATCGCCATGCTACTCATTGCCAATCACTATGGCCTGCTAGAAGATCCTGAAGACAAAAAATAAGGACCGCACCTTTCGATAGCGGCCCTGATCGATCTTCGGCAGATTAGAGTGTTGGATAGTCCGTATATCCGACTTCTGCCCCACCGTAAAAAGTGGCGCGGTTATAAGCATTGAGTGTTGCACCTTGCTTAAAGCGCTCAGCCAAATCTGGATTAGAAATATACAAACGTCCATAGGCTACTGCATCTGCTAAGCCAGCCTCCAAGACAGCTTCACCCATAGCCTGATCATATCCACCAGCACTAATAAATTGACCTTGATAGATCGCACGGAATATCTCTGAAGTAACAGGCGCCTCTGTGTTCACTTGATCGTTACCACCTGCACTGGTAGAGCGAGGCTCGATCATATGGACGTAAGACAAGTGATAGCAATTGAGTTTCTCAATCACTGCAGTGAATAAAGCCACTGGATCGCTATCAGCCATATCATTAAAACTGCCATAGGGTGATAAGCGCACACCGATACGATCGCTTGGGTATACCTTGGAAATGGATTCAATTACTTCGCCCAATAAGCGCATGCGATTTTCGATTGATCCGCCATAGCCATCAGTACGTTGATTGGTTTTATCTTGCAAGAACTGATCAAGTAAATAGCCGTTCGCAGAATGAATTTCTACACCATCAAAACCTGCCGCTTTGGCATTAACAGCAGCTAGCTCAAAGTCTTTCAAAAGACGGGCGATATCTTCAGTGCTCATCGCCTTAGGCGTTTCATAATCGTGTAACTGCCAATCAGCGCCATATGTTTGGCCAGCAGGCGCAATCGCCGATGGGGCCTCAGGGATACCTTGCTCGGGGTGTAAAGAGGAATGAGAAATACGTCCAACATGCCATAACTGCGCAATCATCTTGCCACCCTTGGCATGCACCGCACTCACAATCTCTTTCCAGGCGGCCGTTTGCTCAGCAGAATAGATTCCAGGCGTTGCTGGATAGCCTTTACCGATAGCAGAAATTTGTGTTGCCTCGCTGATGATGAGGCCAGCGCTTGCCCTTTGCTCATAGTAAGTTTTTGCGAGAGGATGTGGCACGTCCCCATCGATGGCACGCATTCTGGTGAGAGGCGCCATCACAAGGCGATTCTTTAATTCAATCGCACCAAGCTTGACTGGGGTGAACATGATTTCTTTTCCGGACATGAACTACTTTCTTTGAGGGTGAATTTTTTAATGAATGCGCAACTTTAGCAGGGATATCAGAGTCCCGTGGAGACCGTACTAGACTCTTTGAAAACTCTTTCGACTGCCTCGGCTAATTCTTGGGCTGGATTTAAATCTTGACTCAATACTGTGGGCCAGTGCTTGGAACTCATCATGATGGGCAGTTGATAAGCGGGCGACAAGTGCAATTACCCTCTTGGGAGCGGGCGGTGCTAAAGGCCGAGCAGTTAATGTCGTACCATTTAAGATTCCACCTTTTACAGCCATCTCAGGCAGGAGTGCAATGCCCATGCCAGACTCCACCATTTGCAAGAGAGTCAGCAAGCTAGTTGCCTCCATACCTTCGGCATTACGAATATCGGAATGCTTGCAAGCTTGCATAGTGTGATCTCGCAGGCAATGGCCCTCCTCTAGCAAAAGTAAGCGCTCTGCCATTTTGGGTGGCAAATGAATTTCCTTACCCTTGAATGCCGGGTCATTTTCACCTGCAACCAACCAAAATTCATCGACAAAAAGCTCTTTCACCAAGAGACCGGATGTGTCATAGGGCAATGCAATTAATGCGAAATCGAGTTGATGATCTGCTAAACGCGCCAATAGATTGGCAGTTAAATCTTCGCGCAGGGCAATTTTTAGCTTGGGGTAATGCTCTCGTATATCAGGCAAGACATTTGGCAATAAAAAAGGTGCGATAGTTGGAATGACCCCCAAGCGAATGGTTCCCACCATGGGCTCACCAGAGGCGCTCGCATATTCCACTAGATCTTGAGATGAGGCCAAGATCACCTTAGCCCTTTCTAAAATCTCTACGCCGATTGGAGTAATAGCTACATTTTGCCTATCCCGCTCTACCAAGCGAACCCCCAAAACATCCTCTAACTCTTTTAAACCAGCGCTCAGGGTGGATTGGCCGACAAAACAGACCTCTGCAGCCCTAGTGAAATTGAGCTCTTGAGCAACCGCTACAAAATAGCGAAGCTGTCGTAACGAAGGTAGGGCAGCCATGATCTGTAGTTATCCATATAATCTATTTATGTGATAAATCATATCATTCCTATTAATCTAATAAATCATTGTTTGCCTGTTTGCTTGCTTGATACAAAACAATCAAACCTTTGGCTAGCCAGTGAATTTCAAATTCAATTTAAACTGTTCGCAATCTCTTTTAGCAAGGAAGTTTTATGAAAACATGGCAATGTATTGTGTGCGGCTTTAACTATGACGAAGCTAAAGGCTTGCCAGAGGAAGGCATTCCTGCTGGTACTGCTTGGGCTGACGTCCCTGAGGATTGGGAATGCCCAGATTGCGGCGTATCAAAATCAGACTTTGAAATGGTGCAAGTGTCCTAACTCAAGTCAAAAGCAATACCTTTAATCGCATTAATAGGGAGTCCAGTTTTGGATCATCAGAATCAATCATCCCCATCAGGGATTGTCATTATTGGTAGCGGCCTTGCAGGCTACACCGTCATTCGGGAGCTTCGCAAAATAGATAAAGCGACTCCGATTACCCTAATAACAAGGGAGCCGGGCTACTTTTACTCTAAGCCAATGCTCTCTACAGCATTGGCAAGCAGCAAATCTGCAGAGCAATTAATCTCGACTAATGCCGATGGCATGGCAACTCAGTTAGACATTACGATATTGGGCGATGTGGATGTCACTGCAATCGATACCGCTGCACAAACAGTCACCACTTCTACAGGCAGCATCTCTTATGGGAAGCTAGTGCTGGGATTGGGCGCCGATCAAATTCGCCTCCCTTTAGAGGGTAATGCGGCTAATGAGGTTGTTACCGTCAATGACCTAGAGGACTATGCCCAATTTCGTAAAACGATTGAAGGTAAAAAGCGAATCACTATCTTAGGCGCAGGCCTCATTGGATGCGAGTTTGCGAATGATTTAGTTTTAGGCTCATATGAAGTAGACGTTATCGACTTAGCACCGCAAGCTTTGGGTAGACTGCTACCCGAAGAAGCAGCTCAAGCACTTCAGGCTAAGCTCAGCGAAGCAGGTGTACGTTGGCATTTCGCCACTACCGTGCAATCGATTGATCGAAGCGGCGACTCTCTCTCGATTACTCTGGCAAACGGATCAATCATTAATAGCGATGCATTTCTATCCGCTGTTGGTTTAAGACCTCGTCTAGATCTAGCTAAAGCAGCCGGAATTGCTACAGGCGAAGGTATTACAGTGAATCGCCAATTGGAAACCAGCGCTAAGCATGTGTATGCCATTGGTGACTGCGCCGAAGTCGAGGGCTTAGTGTTGCCATATGTCATGCCGATCATGCAGGCTGCAAGGGCTTTAGCCCCTAACCTGCTTGGACAAGCCACTACCCTGGGCTATCCCGCTATGCCGGTGATGGTGAAGACTCCCGCCCTGCCAACCATTGTTTCACCGCCAGCCAAGAATGCAGTCGGTGACTGGAAAATCAATTCAGTCGAAGGTGGTCTTGAAGCGCGCTTTGAATCTAGTGATGGTAAGTTACTCGGCTTTGCTCTTCTGGGTACAGCTACTGCACAACGCGGTGCACTGACAAAAGAGTTGCCGCCTATCTTGTAATCAAGTCAGCTGACTGTTATTTCCAAATGATCTGCACCAAAGCAAAAGGCCCGCATAGCGGGCCTTTTACATGATCCAAAACATTTACCTTATGAAGCGATCACAAACCACGTTGTGTTGTGTGACTGAGCACTCATCAAAAACAGCATTGGGATAGAAAGCATCGTGTTAAAGCGAGAAGTCAACATCGCAACGCGTGCAGACTTTGCTTTGACATCAGGCTCAACTGCAACCATACCCAGGGCACGCTTTTGATTTGGCCAAATAATGAACCAAACATTAAACGCCATAATCAAGGCAATCCACATACCTAATCCGATTGCGCGGAAAGGCGCCTGCAAAGTGAATGCTTGATGCGCATATCCGTTCAATATGGATAAGATTAAGCCGCTCAGGACAGTCAATAAGGCAGCCCATCGAAACCAAAAGAGCGCCGTTGGAGCGATTACTTTTCCAATTGCCGGCTTTTGCTCATCCGGAATCTTTGCCATCGATGGAATCTGCACAAAATTGAAATACCAAAGTAAACCTACCCACATCACGCCAACCATCACGTGAATCCAGCGGAATAAAAATGGCAACTCAATCGAACCGAGGTTCGCACCCAAGGCTAAGACAATCAGCGCGAGGAGCACGAAGCCAGCTAAAACAGTGCGACCCAATGAGGTAAAGATAGATGACATCAGAGCTTCCTAAACAAAGGTAAAAATATCAGCTTGGATTTAAGCAAAATTCTTGCTTGCAAAATCCCAGTTCACCACATTCCAGAAATTTTCAACGTACTTTGGACGAGCATTACGAGTGTCAACATAGTAAGCATGCTCCCAAACATCGCAAGTCATCAAAGGCTTGGCATCGGTAGTCAATGGTGTCGCTGCATTGCTTGTGGACGCCAAATCCAAAGTGCCGTCAGCCTTCTTCACTAACCAAGCCCAACCAGATCCAAACGTACCAACTGCGCACTTTGTAAACTCTTCTTTGAATTTATCAAATGAACCCCACTTAGCATTAATAGCATCAGCTAGAGGACCTGTTGGTGCTCCGCCGCCATTTGGCTTCATGCTATTCCAGTAAAAAGTGTGATTCCAAACCTGAGCTGCGTTATTGAAAACACCACCGGCAGACTTTTTAATAATCTCTTCAAGGGAAGCATTTTCAAACTCAGTACCCTTCACCAAATTATTTAAATTGGTGACATACGTTTGATGATGCTTGCCATAGTGAAACTCAAGCGTTTCTTTTGAGATAAATGGTGAAAGCGCATCTAATGCGTAAGGTAGTTGAGGTAAGGTATGTTCCATTATTTTTTCCTTGAAAGACGTATTAATCGGTAGCTATAGCAGCTATATTCGCCCTAACTATAGACGATTATGGCAATTTTGTTTGGGTAGGGAAAAATGGGGGATGCGACACGATTGCCCCCATCAAATTACTGGGCTGTCCAGCCACCATCCATATTCCAGGCCGCTCCACGGACTTCAGAAGCATCCGGGCTGCAAAGGAAAACAGCTAATGCAGCTAATTGCTCTGGAGCCACAAATTCACCGGAGGGCTGTTTCTCAGACACCAAGGCTTTTTTGGCCTCTTCATTCGAAATCCCTTCACGCTCTGCCCGAGCATCCACTTGCTTTTGAACTAAGGGAGTTAAGACCCAACCTGGGCAAATCGCATTACAAGTAATCCCTGTTTTAGCATTCTCTAGAGCGGTTACCTTGGTTAGGCCAACGATGCCATGCTTTGCAGCGACATAAGCTGATTTTTGTACGGAGCCAACCAAGCCATGAACGGAGGCAATATTAATAATGCGACCCCAGTTGCGCTGCTTCATTCCAGGCAAAGCATGATGAGAGGTATAAAAAGCTGAGCTCAAGTTAATTGCAATAATCGACTCCCACTTATCTGCTGGAAAGTCTTCGATATTCGCTGTGTGCTGAATGCCCGCATTGTTTACTAATATATCTAGCGCACCAAAGCGTTTTTCAGTTTGTTCGATGAGATCCTTGATCTCGGCAGGCTTACTCATATCGGCGCCGTGATATTCCACTTCAACGCCACAAGCTTTGATGGCAGCAATTGCGGCATCCTTTTCACCAAAGCCATTCACCATGATATTGGCGCCCTGCTTAGCTAAACCAATAGCCATTGCCAAACCAATGCCACTAGTCGATCCGGTGACAAGAGCTGTTTTACCTTTTAAATGGGACATGTTTTTATTCGCAATATCAAATTAATTGCAAATCCCCGGGGAGGGGATTTGCTTATGTTCAAAACTGGATATTACAGGATGCACCCACCCCTTTGACACGGGGAATTCAACTCACTTAGGAGATCTCTAAATTAGACCTTTCCAAGGGCCTTGAGAATCTTTTCACAAGTAATAGGCTGATCAAATACCGCAGCATTTAATGGCGCCAGAGCATCATTAATCGCATTCTGGACTGCCCCAGGGGCACCAGCGGTTCCAGCCTCACCAGCACCTTTTGCGCCTAACTTAGATGACTGAGTTGGAGTCTCTACGTGAGCTACTTCAATATCCGGCATTTCATTGGCCATAGGCACCAAATAATCAGCCATACTGCCATTCCGCAGCAAACCACTATCGTCGTAGATACACTCCTCGAAAAGGACGCCACCGATACCTTGAACAATGGCTCCGCGAACTTGCTCATCTACCAACATAGGATTTAATACCCGACCGCAATCCTCAACCGCCCAATGTTTTAGGAGCTTTACAAAGCCAGTATCCGGATCGACTTCAACATAAGAAGCCTGAACGCCATTGGTAAAAATAAATGGGTATTCTTTTTGGGTGTAATGACGTGTGACCATCAGATCAGCAGAGAATCCTGCTGGCAAAGTATCTGTCCGGAAATAGCCTATTCGCCCAATCTCACTAAACGGCAGAAGTTGCTCACCGGTGGCCTTATCTAAAACGTGACCACGGCGAACAGATAACTCATCAGGTGATCTATTTAGGATTGCACCTGCAAGCTTCAAGATATTCTCTTGAAGCGCCTGGCAAGCTAATAAGACCGCTTCACCACCTACACCAGCGCCACGTGAAGCCCAGGTGCCGCCGCCATAAGGAGTCACATCGGTATCACCTGTAATGATGCGCACATTTTTAATGGAAAGTCCGACAGCATCAGCAGCAATTTGCGCATAAATACCTTCAGTACCCTGGCCCTGCTCACCAACACCGATCAATATCGATACAACGCCGCTTGGATCTAGACGCGCAGAGGCGCCATCCTGGGATGCAATGCGTGCCCCACCTACTCCGTAGAACGCCGGACTTGGGTTGGTTAACTCGATTAGTGTGGCAAAACCAATTCCACGATAGATACCTTTTTTACGCAACTCGGCCTGCTCTAAACGCAGAGCAGAATAGTCCATCATTTTTTCGATAGTTCGCAGGCATTGCTCGTGTGACAGCACTTCCAACTTAATCCCGGAAATTCCGGAGCAAGGATATGCATCATCAGGAATCACATTGCGTTTACGAAACTCCAAAGGATCCATATTTAATTTTTGAGCCGCCAAATCAACCAAGCCCTCAGTCACAGCACAGGCAATTGGATGACCTACGCCGCGATATTGGCAGGTAGGCGTTTTATTCTGAAACACCACGTTGAGTTTGGCACGGTAGTTCTGATGTTTATATGGCCCGCCAACTAGGTTCACCACCTGGTTACCCTCGATCGCACTAGTTCTTGGGAACATGGAGTAAGGACCAATAGCCGTGAGATCGTCGATCTCAAAAGCCAAGATATCGCCCTCTTTATTGGCTGCAATACGTCCTTTAATCCGATGCTCACGCGCATGAATATCACTCGTAAATGATTCAAGTCGATCCGCAACAAATTTGACTGGGCGCTCCAACATCATCGCCAAACCCACCGTTGCAAAATCATCGGGATACGCATGCACCTTAATACCAAATGATCCGCCTACGTCTTTACAAATGACATGGACATCAGACTCAGATAAACCAAACTGACGGCAATATAAATCTTGCATCATGTGTGGCGCTTGTTGCGAGTGATACACCGTGAGGCGACGATCGCCGGGGTTGTAGTCAGCAATTTGGCATCGAGGCTCTAAAGTAACGCCCGTATGTCGACCAAATCCAAAAGTAGCTTCAGCCACAATATCCGCTGTTGCAAATACTTCATCTACCTGACCAACATCTAGAGTACGGGTAAAACAGAGATTGTCGCCAAGCTCAGGATGAATTACCGGAGTATCTGCATCTAATGCTGTTTCCATTGAAACCACTGCGGGCAGTTCTTCCCACTCAACATCAATAAACTGCAAAGCATCTTCTGCCTGTGCGCGTGTCTCAGCCACTACCGCAACTACGGGTTCGCCTTGCCAGCAAGCTCTATCAATTGCCAGTGCATATTGAGGAGCGGATTTCATACCAGCAAGGTGGCCTAGGGTGGCCACCCATGGCTTACACAGCTCAGCCATTTTCACACCATCGACAATGGCCAGAACACCTGGCATCTTGCTAGCTTGTTCAGTGTGAATTTTTCCGATCTTCATGTGCGCTACTGGTGAACGCCAATACACGACATGACCCATCCGGGGTAGCTGAATATCGTCTACATAAGTGCCCTGACCTTCGATGAGACGGCGCGCTCCATGTCGAGGTTCACTACTACCGATATAGCGTTGGTCATTGGTTACTGGGTCAAGTACCAATCCTTTGAGATCTACTGGCTTATTCATAATCAGTTTTCCCAGTCTTCTTAAGCGAGAGCAACAACAGGTTTAATTTTTTCACCTTTGGCGCGAGCCTCAAGCACGGCCATAATGGCGTCCACTATGGAATGGTAGCCAGTGCAACGGCAGTAGTTTCCAGAGATCCACTCACGCACTTCTTCACGGGTAGATTGAGGTTGTTTTTCTACTAATTCAGCTGCAGCAAGCAACATCCCGGAAGAGCAGAAACCACATTGCATAGCGTTATGGCGCATAAAGGCTTCTTGTAGATCTGCTAGTGCCCCACTCTTAGTCAATCCCTCGATTGTTTCCACTACACACCCATCGGCCTGTACAGCCAAATACAAACAGCCACGAATAATTTTCCCATCCACCTTCACAGTACAGGCGCCACAAGCTCCCTGCTCACAACCGAGATGCGGACCCTTGAGATGGAGATCTTCTCGCAAAAAATCCACTAAATGACGACGCGGCTCAATCTCAGCATTGACTATCGAGCCATTGACCGTCATCGTAATTTTTTTCTTTAAGCTCATTGGAATCTCCGAACTAGATTTATCTTTTTGTATATTGGTTGTTCAAGCAATTAAGTGCTTCAAGCCGCGCTCTAATAAAACACCAATCAGGTGTTGCTTAGTTTGGGCACTGTTAGTGATATCTGCGATCGACTCAATCTCTTGCCTTGCAGCGGCAACTGCATTTGCAATTAATTCGTCGTTAAGGGGCTTACCATCTACCAAGGCTTGTGCTTTTTTTGCCATGATCGGCGTAGCGCAAACAGAGAAGAAGGTGAAAGTGCAGTCACTCAGAACATTACCCGCCTTATTCGCAACTAAGGCTACCCCCGCAATCGCATAGTCTCCATGGCGACGAGCTAGCTCATGGAAATAAAACACTTGATTACTGCTCGCGATCGGGATTTCTGTTGCTATTAGAATTTCATTGGGCTCTAAAGAGGTGGTGTAAAGATCAATGAAAAAGTCTTGCGCTGAAATTCGACGCTCTCCATCAGGACCACCAATTAGCATGGTTGCATTCAGTGCCAAGCTACAGGCAGGCCATTCAGCCGCAGGATCTCCATAGGCTAAAGAGCCGCCCCAGGTTCCTAAATTGCGGATCGCTCTATGAGCGATATGTGGGGCTGCAGCCTTGAGAAGTGGTGCATGCTGGGCAATCAGCCTGGAGTCCTCAATCTCGGTATGGGTTACTAATGCCCCAATACGCAATTGATCTCCGACAACTGAAATGCCTTTTAATTCGTCCAAATTTGTGATGTCAATCAATATGCTGGGTTCAGAAAGACGCAAGTTCAAGGTAGCTAAAAGCGTCTGCCCGCCCGCAATCAATTGCGCATCTTCGCCAGCTTCGGCCAACATAGCTAAGGCCTCGCTGAGAGCCTTCGGTTTTGCATAATCAAATGCTGCTGCTTTCATTGTGTCTCCTCCACTACTTTTCTAATGACATCGCCCTGCATTATTCAGCTTGCGGGTCTGATTCCAACTGCGTTATTTCACCACCACCCAACTCTTTCGCAAAGCGCTGGAAAAAATCATCGGCAATCTTCTTAGCAGAGGCACTAATGAGCCGCCCGCCAATTTGCCCCAGCTTGCCACCAATAGAAGCCTCAGTTGTATAAGAAACTAATGTCCCACCCTCGGCAGACTTCAACTCAACACGTGAACGGCCCTTGGCAAATCCCGCAGCGCCACCTGAGCCCTCAAAAGCCATAGAGCAGGACTGATCTGGAATGACGTCACTTAAAAATAGTTTTCCTGAGAATCTGGCTCTGACGGGTCCAATTTTGAACATGACCTTGGCATGAATTTCCTCTGGAGAGACGCGGCTGATTTCCTCGCAACCTGGAATGGACTTTGCCAGCACATCAATATCATTCAAGCCCTTCCATACATCGGGGATTGGGGCTGCAATGAGCTGCTCGCCATTTAATTCCATTACATCTCCTTGGGGTTTGTACGAATAGAGTCTTATCTACCAATTGTTCAACAATGTACCATTATTTAACTTTTGGTCAATAAGGCCAAATTCGGATAAACCCTGATGACAATGA
>JBEGUE010000195.1:0-3193 GCA_041179045.1 Pseudomonadota bacterium | reverse complement strand
GAACTCTTTTTAGCCAAGGCGCTCACAACAGCAGACTTTAATAAGCCTTGAGTTTCGATTAATACATCGTAGGTGGTGGATTGGAGTGTTTTTCTAAAAGAGAAAAATTCTTTCCAAGAAGACAGTTTGATCAGATTCTTCTTCCAGCGACGAAGTCCAAAAGGAATGATGTGATCAATCCCTCTAAAACCATCACGAGACAATAAGGGCTCAAGTAAGTGGACGTAACCCTCCTCCACTACCCAATCAATTTGAGCATCCGGTAGGCGCGCACGCAAATCCCACACAATCGGTAGATTATGCAAAACATCCCCGAGAGAGGATAGCTTTACCAATAGAATTTTAGGAGAAGCGCTCATGCGGGCATTATCTTATCTTTTGAAAATGCGCCTAAATTTAATTAAAACTTGGGGGCAGCATCCCACGATAGGCCAGCCGAGTCTTTGGCATTCATATTGGGGACTACTCCCTGGGGTAGCGGCCACTGAATGCCAACACTAGGGTCATTCCATGCCAAGCAGGCTTCACTTTGGGGGTGATAGTAATCAGTAGTTTTGTATAGAAACTCGGCCGTCTCAGATAGCACTAAAAAACCGTGTGCTAAGCCAGGTGGAATCCACATTTGCTTGTGGTTTTGAGCGCTTAACTCAACGCCTACCCACTTACCGTAGCTTGGCGAATCTTTTCGGATATCAACTGCAACATCAAACACACTACCAGCTACAACACGCACCAACTTACCTTGAGTCTGCTCTAGTTGATAGTGCAAACCACGCAAAGTCCATTGGCGAGAGAAAGAATGATTGTCTTGTACAAAATCCACGTTCAAACCTGTGGCCGCGGAGAAGTCTTGGGCATTAAAAGATTCGGTGAACCAACCACGTTCATCACCGAATACTTTAGGCTCAATAATCAGCACATCATGAATGGCTGTCGGCGTAACTAATAGCTTTGAAGTTGCGCTCATCCAATCATCTTCTTATGAGATAAAGCAACGGGCTGAGCGGAGGTGTTAAGCTCATTCACAATCTTGCTCAGGTATTGACCATAGCTATTCTTACTCAGTTGAGCGGCAACTTTAAGAACATCTTCGGCGCTAATCCAACCTTGGCGATAAGCAATCTCTTCAGGACATGCCACCATGAGGCCTTGGCGCTTTTGTAGTGTGGCAATAAAACCAGCAGCATCCAATAATGAATCATGCGTTCCGGTATCAAGCCATGCAAAACCACGGCCCATGATTTCTACACTAAGCTGATTCTTCTCTAAGTAGGCACGATTGATATCTGTTATCTCTAACTCACCCCGAGCACTAGGCTTAATTGAAGCAGCTATGTCACACACTTGATTATCATAAAAATAGAGTCCCGTTACTGCGTAACTACTTCTCGGCTTCAATGGCTTCTCTTCAATAGAAAGCGCCTTGTAATCTTTGTCGAATTCCACCACACCATAACGCTCTGGATCAGTGACATGATAGGCAAAGACAGTAGCGCCATCATTACGCGCATGAGCGCTATCAAGCTGATCAACCAATTCATGACCGTAAAAAATATTGTCGCCAAGCACTAAAGCACTTGGGTTATTACCAATAAAGTTTTTTCCTAAGGTAAATGCTTGCGCCAAACCATCGGGGGAAGGTTGCACGCAATATTCAATATTCAAACCCCATTGCGAACCATCCCCAAGCAACTCTGCAAAGCGCGGAGTGTCGTGGGGTGTTGAGATTAATAAAATATCTCGAATACCCGCAAGCATCAGCGTGGTTAATGGGTAATACACCATCGGCTTGTCGTATACAGGCATTAACTGTTTAGAGACAGCTTGAGTTACTGGATACAAACGAGTGCCAGAACCTCCTGCCAAAATAATGCCTTTGCGATGCATCTGATTTGCTGCCATAGTGCTCTCTTTAGATAAGTCCATCTTTAGCCAAATGGAGGATATAAGAACGAACGGCTCCATCCCAAGGCTGATTTAATAGTTCCAATTTTGACATATCGCCTTGACTCTCTAAGACCTTGCGGAGCTTATCTGTCGACATCCGTGAATTCATAGGCCGTGGGGCTGGCAAAGGGTACTCCACTGCAGGGATTGGCTTAATAGCGTGGGGAGGGGTCCTCAACGTCACCCCAGCATCTAAAGCAGCTTGTACAGCCCAGCAAGCTAAACCATGCCAACTTGTCTCACCGGCTGGAACGGCGTGATAGATGCCGGACGGGAATGCTCTCAAGCGCCCTTTTGCATCCATCACCAAACCCAAACTTACTTGCGCAAGCCACCGAGCACTGGTGGGAACACCATATTGATCTTCAATCACCTTCAGCTCATCTCGGTCTTTTGCCAAACGCAAAATCGTACGAATGAAATTACCGCCGTCCCCATACACCCAGCTCGTTCTAAAAATCGCATATTGACCAGCGCTTCCTGAGGAATTGCCTGCAAATGCTTTAGCAATCGCTTGCTCTCCAGCCACCTTACTCTTGCCATAAACACCGAGAGGATTGCGCAGGTCATCCTCTAAATAAAAGCCATACTTCTCACCATCAAAAACATAATCCGTGGAGTAATGTAAAAGAGTGGCGCCATGCTGCGCCGCATATTGAGCCATCAACTCAGGAGCTGCTGTATTTACTGCAAATGCTAATTCCGACTCAATCTCCGCCTTATCCACAGCGGTATACGCTGAGGCATTAATAATTAACTGAGGATGAAATTGATTTAAGAGGAAATTTAATTTAGTAGCGTCCGATAAATTACATTCAGCGCGTCCAACGTATTGAACATGAGGCTTCTCCGCCAAAGTGGGTATTAGCGAATCTAATAAAACTTGAAACGCTTTACCTAACTGCCCATCTTTACCAAATATGAGGATATTCATTGGAGACTTTTGCGGTTCAGCTGTACTGCTTCTGTAACCAGTCACGATAGCTGCCGCTAACAACACCTTCTACCCAGGCTGGATTATCCAAATACCACTGCACTGTCTTACGAATCCCTGTATCAAATGTCTCTGCAGGCCGCCAGCCTAACTCGCGCTCTACCTTGCTGGCATCAATCGCATAGCGACGATCATGGCCAGGGCGATCTGTAACAAAAGTAATTTGCTCTGCATAAGACTTCTTATCGGTACGTGGCTTTAGTTCATCCAAAATCGTACAGATCGTTTTTACGACATCAATATTGGCTTTTT
>JBEGUE010000194.1:0-3420 GCA_041179045.1 Pseudomonadota bacterium | reverse complement strand
TGATAAAACCGGCATGCCTACTCTCATCACGAGCCATGTATGAGAACAAGTCTTTTAAGTCAGGATTCTTAATTGACTTTTTAATTTCTGAATAGAGAACACAACCTGAGAACTCTGAAGTGATTGAGCTAATTAAGAAATCCAAAAACTCTTGGTACAAGCCTTCTGGCAAGTGGGAGTAGTCTTTAGACATATCTTCGGGACGCTGAAAGTGAGCCTGATTAATATCCGACTCAAATTCTTGCATGAGCTTATCCCACTCGGGCTTTACTGAGCTGATATCAAAACGATCCATCTCATCAAAATCGGTGGTGTAAAACCGGGGACTTAAGATCGTACTTTCTAGTGCGCGATCGGTCGATTCATTAATAGGACGAACCGCTTCCATGGTGGGGGCATTAGCGCTCATACTTCAATACCTTTAGTCACAATAAGAGGTTGGGTGTGCACGACTGGGCGCACTCTGGGATATTTTTTTGCTTGACTAAATCGCGTAGTTGAAAAGCTGACCTCATATAACAAGGTAATTTCGAGTCTTGCAGTGAGATATACCCATAAACGCGATAACCAACCAGCCTTAGAAACAGTTGCTGTTCTTTGGTAGCTCAAGACCTCACCAAAAGGGAGCTCCACAATCGGATCATGGACTAGCACCTCATCTCCTGGGCCGACTTGAATACCGTCAAGATCCACATGGGCATATAGGTACTCTGAAGTATTGGACATATCAACAGAACATTTGACCAGCTGTTTAGACATTATTGCCCCGCGCCATTTAAAAAAGCAGCAAACTGCGCTGCGTTATCTCGACCAAATGATTCCAAATCAATGCGATTGCCTGTTGCTAGATCTACTAAAGTCAACCTACCATCAGATCGACTCATTAATTCAAATGCATCATCACTGGTAATTTCCTGAATACGACGTTCACGAGCCAAAGCTCTCAAAATGCCTCTGACAAAACCAGCCTGACCTTCTACTTGTGCAATCATTTTCCCATCAGAAGCTGATATAACCCCTACTGATCCATCAGGGAGATCCCTAAAAAACAGTGTTTTTTTCGCGATCACGCTGGCATCTACCTGCGTTTCTGATTTGCCAGATTGAACGCTATTGGCAACTAGGAAAACTACCCCCACCAAAACAATGACTACAGCGAGTGCAATATAGTTTTGGATGCGGATAGGATTCATACGCAAAATCATGCTGCCTCTGCCCCTGAGTAAGGCGTATTCACCATCGATGGATTGCGTTGAGCAGCCTGAACTGAGCGAGCAATCACATTATTCTGAGTAGCCCAAGCATCAACCAAAATCTTAGCTACTTCGGAGCAATTGTTAATGCACCTGAGGGTAGGCTGAGGACTCGCCCAATGCGATGGTCTTGAATGAGGCCACAAGTGAAAGATCGCAATTTTTGTTTCTTTGTTTAATTTCAGAGAAATATCTCCCGTACCCTGCTTGGTGACGCAGCAATCAGCCGACTCAATCATCTTGAGAGGGAAATTGAAAGTCATATTCAACACAATCCCAATGCGCATCACTACACGCTTATTAGTGATGGTATAGACCGCAGTTGATGCCATCAGGTAAGCAAGCAAGGCAACTAGAGATAGGCCGATAGCTGAAAAAATCACAATCCTTAAGGAGGAGAAAAATATCGCACTCAAGGATTCACCATCAGTAAGGCCTGTAACAATCTGATAGAGCAAGATCAGGCCGAAATAAATCAATAGTCCTTTGAGATGAAACACTCGTAGAAGCATCGCCTTTACATCAGGCGAGCCCTGCCACAAAATACGCTCGCCCTTGGGTAACTTTTCAGGAAGTCCCAGCTCTGGTTCAAACTCATGCTCTGGACTACTAGGAATGTTCAGGCTCATATTAGTGGCTCCTGACGTTCAGGTGTGGCATATAAGGTGCCAGCACCGTAGTACGCCATGATCTTCTCTTCTTCCAGTAAGGTGATTTCTTCTGGGTTTTTTGTTTTTGGCACAGCCGCAAACTGATCTGCCAGGATTGACTTCACCTGAATGTCTTGCTCGCCAATACGTGAAAAATTCACCGGCAATAAGACAGTCGCACCTTTTACATCAAGCTCTAGGTAGCGAATCATCATTTCCATATGATCAACCCAAACGTCTTTCACAACGCCTGCTTTGTTACCATCTGCACCGATAACGCTGAGGCCAATTGGATTGGTATCTTGCTTTGCAATTGCGAAATCATTTAGCTTTCTCAGCGGACGAATTCGCGCATGACCCTCTAGATCGTAATCAACATGATCAGCACGATTGGCATAGGAACCTGGCCCTACCCCTGCTAATAATGGATTACCAATTGGGGCTATAGGCGCACCATTCCACGGATGAATTGGCTCTGCCGAAAGCTGCTCCACATCTGGCGGGGTTTCTAAGGGGGCGTAATAAGTTTTGCCAAATTCAGTGACATATTTCTTTGTCTTTGGCATTCCTAAAATACCGTCCTCGCGTCGAATCTTGCCGAAGCGCTCGGTTTCCAGTGGAAATCCTTCTCTCTTACTTTCCAATGTTAGGTATATAACAAGACCAACAAAAAAAAGTAGGAATAGATAGAACACCACTTGAGCGACATCTATATATTGTGTAATTGCACCAGTACCCATTTTTCTCTCCTTCTTTAATAAACTAGCTTGGAAAATCTGCTAGGCCAAACTTACTCATTTTTGAAATATCCAGGTTTCGCTTTTTGGCTACTAGTGGACCTAACGCGATCAAAGTAATAAACAACAAATAAATCTCAATGTGATAAACAAAGCTATACCCGGTAGCGGGATTCATTAATGTGGAGCCAATCATTCCGCCCATCGCTAAATCTGAGACGAGATCACGAATCACTCCACCTAGTGACATACCAATCCCAGAGCAGGTTGCTGTTACTGCTCCCCAGGCACCGATCACCATGCCAGTTTTATTCTCCTGATCCATACTCATGGCAATAGTGAGCGTACTCACTGCAAATAATCCTCCACCAAATCCGATCAGAAGTGCGCCTAATCTAAAGAGATTGGGTGAACCTAATGGCTCTGAAAATATCACCATAGAGAAGGCAATTAGCCCAAGTAGGAGACCGGCTGCAGAGATTCTGTAGGCGTTATAGCCCTTGCTTAGCCAGCGTGCAGATAGCGTAAATGCCAGTAAAGATCCGCAGGCAATCAGCGCAGTCAAAAAGCTGGTGGCAGATACATCCAATAAGAGTATTTCTCCGCCATAGGGCTCCAAGATAATGTCTTGCATACTAAAGGCAGTGGTTCCAAGGCCTAGCATGATGAGGAAGCGACGAACCTGTGGCGCCTTAATGAACTCACTCCAACTTTGTGAGAACTTAGGCTGAACAATAGATGGCGCAGTATTTTTAGGCTGCCTTGCTTCTTGCTTCCACA
>JBEGUE010000193.1:0-5054 GCA_041179045.1 Pseudomonadota bacterium | reverse complement strand
GCGACATCTCGGCATGAAGACGATTAAGTATGAAGCGGTTTGCGGTAAAGGCGTTCATCAGATTGGTTTTGATCAAGTAGATCTGAAGATCGCTACCGACTACGCGGCAGAAGATGCTGACGTTACCTTGCGATTGCATCAAGTGTTATGGCCACAAATTCAGGGGAGCCCTGGTCTCTTATACATCTATGAAAACGTTGAGATGCCAGCAATGCGAGTCCTTGGAATTATGGAGCGTAATGGTATTCGGATTGACTCCGCCTTACTGTCTCAGCAAGGCCAAGAAGTTGGTAAGCGTCTGCTGGCTTTAGAGGGTGAGATTCATCAGTTGGCTGGGCAACCTTTCAACATTCAGTCCCCTAAGCAGATCGCAGAGATTTTATTTGGGCAGTTAGAGCTCCCGGTAATTAAAAAGACGCCATCGGGTGCGCCATCGACGGATGAGGAAGTGCTGCAAAAATTGGCAGAAGACTATCCCCTGCCTGCGCGTATCTTGGATTACCGCAGTCTCGCTAAATTGATGTCGACCTACATTGAGAAACTCCCACGTATGGCAGATCCTAAAACAGGGCGAGTGCATACGAGTTTTTCTCAGGCAACTGCGGTGACGGGACGTTTGGCTTCAAGCGATCCGAACTTACAAAACATTCCCGTGCGCACGGAAGAAGGTCGTCGAATTCGGGAGGCGTTTATTCCTGCTGAGGGTTGTAAGTTAGTTTCTGCCGACTATTCACAAATTGAATTACGTATCATGGCGCACATTGCCGAGGATGAAAACCTACTGGCCGCATTCGCTGCTGGTAAGGATGTGCACCAAGCAACTGCCGCTGAGATATTTGGCGTGCCATTAGAAAGCGTTAATTCAGAACAGCGTCGTTATGCCAAGGTAATTAACTTTGGCTTAATCTATGGCATGAGTGCCTTTGGTCTAGCCGGTAATCTAGGTATAGAGCGTTCAGCAGCTCAAAACTACATTGCCAAGTACTTTGATCGTTATCCAGGGGTAGCACAATACATGGAGCGCACTCGCTTGGAGGCTAGAGAGAATGGCTATGTCGAGACGGTCTTTGGCAGACGTCTCTGGCTCCCAGAAATCAAAGGGAGTGGTCCTCGCCGCCAGGGTGCAGAGCGGGCCGCAATTAATGCGCCAATGCAGGGAACGGCGGCTGACCTGATCAAATTGGCCATGATTGCGGTCGAAAACTGGCTAGAACAAGAGCAGCTCAAGACCCGCATGCTCCTTCAGGTTCACGATGAGCTGGTATTTGATGTGCCACTAGATGAGTTGGAACTTTTGCAAGCAAAACTACCTGATTTGATGTGTAAGGTAGCTGAGCTAAAGGTTCCGCTGGTAGTAGGTATTGGGATTGGCGATAATTGGGAAGAAGCGCACTAAATTAGGAGACTAAGAGATGACAATTAAAAAAGACCAAGGTTCAAAAATGGTGTCTAGCGACAGAAGAGGTTTTATGAAAGCCTCCGCTATTACTGCAACAACTATGGGTATTGGTTTTGTAGCTGCTTCTGAGCCAGTCATGGCCGCAGCGATCGAAACGGATTTCACTGGCATTAAAGCAGGCGAGCAAATGATTCCAGTGGGAAGTTTTCAGATGCCGGCTTATGTTTCACGTCCAGAAAAAACCAAAGGTAATTTGCCGATTGTGATTATTGCCAGCGAAATATTTGGTGTGCATGAATACATTGCAGACGTCACTAGACGCTTTGCTAAATTGGGTTACCTGGCAATTGCCCCAGAATTCTTTATCCGAGCTGGTGATCCGAATACCTTCGGTACTGTTGCCGAGATTCAAAAAAATATCGTTGCCCCAACTGGGGACACTCAAGTTCTCAATGACTTACAAGCAGCCTTAGTATGGGCTGGTAAGAATGGTGGCAACTTGACAAAAGTTGGTGTAACTGGATTTTGCTGGGGCGGTCGCATTACTTGGCTATCAGCCACACTGCCTCAGGTCAAGGCTGGTGTAGCTTGGTACGGCCGTGTCATTGGTGAGAAAACAGAAGGTAACCCGCGCCACCCAGTAGATATTGCCGCTGATCTCAAGGCACCGGTGCTCGGCTTATATGGCGGTGCAGATACTGGTATCTCGCTGGAGAGTGTTGAGCAAATGCGTGAAGCACTTGCAAAAGCGGCTCCTAAAAATCCAGCGGCTAAAGCCTCTCGTTTTGAAATCTACCCCGATACGCCACATGCCTTCCACGCAGACTACCGCGCTACCTATCGCGAAGGTCCTGCAAAAGATGGCTGGGAGAAGTGCATTGCCTGGTTTAAACAAAACGGGGTCGCCTAATCTCCATGTCAGTACTGCAAAGCATCTTGTTAGTAACAGCCTTGGCGGGAACTGCTAGTGTTCTCGTTGCCGCGAGTTTTTCTTTGTCCCTGCTATCAAAGATGGTTCATAGCATGGTGAGTGTGTCAGTTGGTATTTTGCTGGCCACCGCCTTGCTACATTCACTGCCCGAAGCCTTTACGATGCCAGGCGTGAACCCTCAGCTCTTATTTGCCACCTTGCTTGCAGGTCTCTTAGGCTTTTTCTTGCTCGAGAAAATTTCTTTATTGCGTCATAGCCATCATCACGAAGGCGATGGCCATGATCATCACCATGGTCATGATGCAGAGGTGGCGGGGCGCAGTGGCTGGATGATTTTGGTCGGTGATGGCATACATAATTTTGTTGATGGTGTTCTGATCGCCGCTGCATTTATGGCTGATTACCAGGTGGGCATCTTTACTGCTATTGCCATCATTGCTCACGAGATTCCGCAAGAGATTGGTGATTTCATCGTATTGCTAAATGCTGGATTTACTCGCACTCGTGCTTTGATGTACAACTTGATTTGCGGCTTAGCTGCGGTACTAGGTGGCGTATTGGCTTACTTCTTTTTAGAGAGAGCACATGCGGCAATGCCTTATTTATTGGTCATTGCCTCAAGTAGTTTTATTTATATTGCCGTGAGCGATCTGATTCCACAGATGCACCGGCGCCCACATTGGGCAGAATCCTTGCGTCAAACGATTTTGATTGCTTGTGGCGTTGGCTTGGTAATTCTGCTTTCACTCTTGCATTAAAGAGCAACTGGTCGACTTGGGTCGGCACACCATTCGCTCCAGCTGCCTGCGTATACACGTGAGCCCTTAAGGCCAGCGATTTCCATAGCTAGAAGGTTATGGCAGGCCGTGACTCCAGAGCCACATTGATGAATGACTTCAGAAGCTTTGGTTGAGCCTAAAAGATCTACAAAGTCTTTGAAGAGTTGCTCTGGTGCCTTAAAACTTTTTTTAGAAATATTTTCTCTAAAGCAGTAATTAATTGCGTTGGGGATATGTCCGCCAACAGGATCTAAGGTTTCATTTTCACCATGGAAGCGATCACTTGCACGAGCATCAATAACGACATTCGTTTTAGCCTGGAGATTGTGAACTACCTCTTCTACTGTCACTAGGCCAACATAGGGCATGGTAGGCACTGGCATTGTTGTTGGTTTGGCTTCAATTGGCGTGGTGCCAATGGGACCATTCCAGGCATCTAGGCCACCATCTAAGACTTGTACGTTCGCATGACCGGTAGCTTTGAGCATCCACCATAAGCGACTCGCGTATACAGAGCCGTGATTGTCATAAGCAACCACCAAAGTGTTGGAGTCAATGCCTAAGCGAGATTTAGTTTGTGCCCAAGCTTGGGGACTAGGTAGCGGATGACGACCATTCTTACCTGTCTTTTCACCAGATAAATCGTGGTCTAGATCGACATAGAGTGCGCCTGGAATATGCCCCTCTAGATAAGACTTGCGACCGGCTAGTGGGTCAACTAAATCAAAGCGGCAATCGCACAGTAAAACATTCTCGCCACTATTAATGATTTCTTCTAACTGGTTTGCAGTGATGAGAGGCGTCATGATGGTTTCCTATTGAGGGCGAGATTAGTGTTACTGAATTATGCGCCTTGATAGTTCATGGCGCGACGATACCATTCATGGAAATGTTGCATACCGTCTTCCATAGGGCTTTGGTATGGACCTACTTCATTTTGACCGCGGGCTAGCAGAGCAGCGCGACCAGCATCCATGCGCTCCGCAATTTCATCATCCTCAATGCAGGTTTCCATATAGGCTGCACGCTCTGCTTCTACGAAATCGCGCTCAAAGAGAGCGATTTCTTCAGGGTAATAAAACTCCACCACATTACGTGTTTTATTGGGACCCAGCGGATGTAAGGTAGAAACGCATAAAACCCCTGGGTACCACTCGACCATCACGTTAGGGTAGTAGGTAAGCCAGATGGCGCCATGGCGCGGGGTTTTGCCTTCATGGTGGCGCAACACTGCTTCGTGCCACTTTTGATAGACGGGTGAGCCAGGCTTTTCTAAGTTCTTGTGAATACCGACCGTCTGCACGCTGTGCCAGTCACCGAATTCCCAGCGCAAGTCTTCGCAAGAGACAAACTTACCTAAGCCCGGATGAAAGGGGACTACGTGATAGTCCTCAAGGTAGACCTCAATAAAAGTCTTCCAGTTGTAATTACATTCATGGACCTCAACATGATCGAGTACGTAACCCTCAAAGTTGAGATCATCAGCTACACCAAGCTTGGCAAGATCAGTGCGCACATCACGCGGACCTTCAAACAGGAGTCCTTGCCAATTCTGCAAAGGGGATTTACCGAGATTGAGGCAAGGCTTATCTTCAAAATGGGGTGCACCCATGAGCTGACCGTTTAAATCATAGGTCCAGCGGTGCAAGGGGCAAACAATGTTATCTGCTTTGCCTTTGCCATTGAGCATGAGTGCTTGGCGATGGCGGCAGACATTGGATAGGAGTTCAACACCTGCTTGATTTCGAACCAATAAGCGGCCCTCATTCTCGGATGTCAAAGTTTGGTAGGAACCCATCTCGGGAACCATGAGTTCGTGACCAATATAGCCTGAGCCCTGCTTAAAAAGCAGTTCAATTTCACGCTGATAGAGATCAACGTCAAAATAGGCCGAAACCGGCAGTTGTAAGTTGGACGGCGCAAGCTGCTGCGCGGTAGCCAGATT
>JBEGUE010000192.1:0-2589 GCA_041179045.1 Pseudomonadota bacterium | reverse complement strand
TGGGTAGCAAATACCAATGACATTGAATTAGAGATTTTCCCGGCTAAGAGTTACTACATCTATCAAGAGTCCCTGCATTTCAAGATGGGCTCCCAGCCCAAAAAATTAGAGGCAGTGAAGGCGCCATTACCGCCTGGAATCGAAAAGTTTGATGAAACTTTCCAAAAGAAAATGCAGGTTTATAAGCAGGCATTTCTACTCACGCTGGATAAAAAGGCAGAAGTAGGAAAGCCGCTGTATTTAGAGTTGGAATTGCAGGGCTGCGCTGAAGCAGGAATTTGTTATCCACCAATGACCTTAAAGTTTCTACTGGCAGGGCCTGGGGTAAAGGTTGGACCAATACCAGAGGTATTGGATGGAGTGGGAGCGGGCAATGTCTCTAACAAAGAATTGAGCTTGATCGATATATGGCGTGAGCGTGATGATGTCAATGCTATTAGCCGATTTTTAGAGAGCACGCCCACGGGCTATTTATTTTTAGCCTTTTTTATTCTTGGCTTGGCTTTAGCTTTTACGCCATGCGTACTTCCCATGTTGCCTATTCTGTCGAGCATCGTGTTTGGAACACAGGGTAAACAATCTATCAGCAAGGGCCGTGCAAGCGTCTTGGCGGCAGCCTACGTGCTCGGAATGGCCTGTGTATACGCATTGGCAGGGGTCTTGATGGCTGCGCTAGGGGGCAGTGTTCAAAGGGCTCTACAAAGCCCTATAGCTTTGATTTGTTTTGCTTTGCTGTTACTAACACTATCGGGTAGCCTATTTGGTCTTTATGAGCTCAGAATGCCCCATTCATGGCAGCAAAAGGTAGATCAGTTAGCGGGACGACACAAGGGCGGGAGTTTTGCGGGGGCCTTTGCCTTGGGGGGTATTTCTACATTAGTTGCCAGTCCTTGCATTACCGCACCTTTAGCTGGAGTACTTGCTTTTATTGCCCAAACGGGCTCAATGAGTTTGGGTGCAGGCCTTCTCTTTGTGATGGCTTTAGGCATGGGCTTGCCGCTGCTGTTTATTGCTATTGAAGCGCGTATTTTGATCCCATCAACAGGGATATGGATGATTTGGTTGCAAAGAACCTTGGGCGTTTTATTGCTTGCAACAGCAGCTTGGATTGCATCCCCTTTATTGCAAACTGGTGGTGGCGACTCGAGTAAGGTGATGGTCAATGGTCAGCGCCAACATCAGATTGGAAAAGCGAGTTTTGCAGTGATTGACTCTGGTGCCCAGTTAGATCAATTTTTATCCCAAGCAAAAGAACAAAAGAAATTAGTGCTCTTGGATTTTTATGCAGATTGGTGCATTTCCTGCAAGGAAATGGAAGTCAATACTTTTGCCAATTCTGAAGTGAATCAAGAGCTGCAGAAATTTGTTTTGCTGCAGGCTGATGTGACAAAAAACAGTCCTGAGAATCAGGCCTTGCTAAAACGTTTTGGATTATTCGGACCGCCTGGGATTTTAATCTTTGATCTCAACTCAGAAGAGTTGAAAGATCAGCGGGTGATTGGTTATATGCCACCACAGCGTTTTGCTGAGCGCTTGAAAAAAGTACTCGGAAATTAAGTTCATTGAGACTGAATAAGTTTTACTTATTCAGTCTTCACTATCAAAATTATTTACTTGCCTTGATAAGGCGTGCAGCTTCGAGCGCGAAGTAGGTCAAGATGCCATTTGCGCCAGCACGTTTAAATGCGAGCAAAGATTCCATCATCACAGCGTCATGATCAAGCCAGCCATTTTGTGCGGCGGCTTTGAGCATGGCATATTCACCGCTTACCTGGTAGGCGTAAGTTGGGTAGTTAAATTCATCGCGCACTCTGCGAACGATATCGAGGTAAGGCATGCCAGGTTTGACCATCACCATATCAGCTCCTTCGCTGATATCGAGAGCAACCTCCCGCAAAGCCTCATCAGTATTGGCGCAATCCATTTGGTAGGTTTTCTTATCGGCTTTACCTAAATTTTTTGCTGAACCTACTGCATCACGAAATGGACCATAAAAAGCAGAGGCATATTTAGCTGAGTAAGCCATGATGCGAGTGTGAATAAGCTTCTTCTGCTCTAGCGCTTCACGAATTTTTCCGATGCGACCATCCATCATGTCTGATGGTGCAACGATATCAACACCCGCCTGCGCTTGAGCAATGGCTTGTTGTACCAAGATGGCTGTGGTCTCATCATTCAAAATGCGACCTTGTTCATCTAAGATGCCGTCTTGGCCATGACTCGTATAGGGGTCAAGTGCAACATCAGTCATGATGCCCAAATTGGGAAAGCGTTTCTTCAGTTCACGCACCGCAGTTGGAATTAACCCATTTGGATTAAAAGCTTCTTTGCCATCAGCCGTTTTTAGTGATGCATCAATCACCGGAAAGAGTGCCATCACGGGTATGCCTAAAGCAATGCATTCTTCTGCAACGCCAAAAAGTAAATCCAGTGATACGCGACTTACCCCAGGCATCGAAGTAACGGCTTCAGATTGATTTGTACCCTCTAACAAAAAGATGGGGTAGATCAGATCACTAGCGCTAAGGTGATTTTCTTGCATCAGGCGACGGGACAGTCGTCACGTCGCATGCGACGAGGACGGTGGGC
>JBEGUE010000191.1:0-9046 GCA_041179045.1 Pseudomonadota bacterium | reverse complement strand
TGGACGTGCAAACTCAACGTCTGCCAATTCACCATTTTTTTGGAGCACTTGATAGTGCATCATTTTGGCGATGGGTAATTTACCTAGTGTTTGCTCGAGTGCTTCTTGAGCAGTTTGCTCTAATGCCGCACCTTTGGCGATAACATTGAGGAACAACGCTTCGTTCTTACCTTCACCCGCTTTTTCTAAAGTGGACAGATTGATCTCTGCATAGCCCAAAGAGGCTAATTTCTTTTGTAGTGGTGCGGTTGGCTTTCCATCGGCATCAAAAGCAATGCTGGTAGGGAGTAATTTTTCACGTACTGGATAGTCTGGAGCTTGGCTTAAGACATTGGTAATTTGAACCGCAAGGCGACGCGGTGTAGCGTAGCCAGTAGCAAGAGAGTTATCGCCCAAGAGGCCTGCGGCCTTTAGAGTCGAATAAATACCTTCACTGAAAGCATCGCCTAAGCGGCGCAATGATTTTGGTGGAAGCTCTTCGGTAAACAACTCAATCAGAAGCTTGTCTGATTGAGGGGTGGAGTTCTGTGTACTCATAATTAGATCGAGCTACTTAAGCTTTGGATTGACGTTGGCACATCGGGAATCCTAACTTCTCGCGAGACTCAAAGTAGGCCTGCGCTACTGCGCGCGAGAGATTGCGGATGCGTCCGATGTAGGCTGCACGCTCGGTAACTGAAATAGCGCCACGGGCATCCAGTAAGTTAAAGGTATGTCCAGCCTTGAGTACCATTTCGTAAGCGGGTAAGGCCAGTGGCACTTCCATCAAACGCTTCGCTTCACTTTCATAGTTAGTGAAGTTGGCAAACAAGAGGTCGGTGTTGGAGTGTTCAAAGTTATAGCAAGACTGTTCCACTTCATTCTGGTGGTATACATCACCATAGGAGATGCCATCTGCCCAAACGAGATCGTATACGTTGGAACAATTTTGGATGTACATCGCCAAGCGCTCAATGCCGTAGGTGATTTCGCCTAAAACAGGTTTGCAGTCAATGCCACCCACTTGTTGGAAATAGGTGAACTGCGTTACTTCCATGCCATTGAGCCAGACTTCCCAGCCTAAGCCCCAAGCGCCTAAGGTTGGGTTTTCCCAATCATCCTCAACAAAACGCACATCGTTCTTTTGAAGATCAAGACCTAAGGCCGCAAGCGAGCCTAAGTAGAGTTCAAGAATATTTTCTGGCGCAGGCTTCAGTACTACCTGGTACTGGTAGTAGTGCTGCAGGCGATTCGGATTTTCTCCATAGCGACCATCTTTTGGTCTGCGCGAGGGTTGGACGTAGGCTGCTTTCCATGGCTCGGGGCCGATGGCCCTCAAGAAAGTGGCTGTATGAGATGTACCGGCACCGACCTCAAGGTCAATAGGTTGCAATAGGGCGCAACCTTGTTGGTCCCAGTAATCTTGGAGTTTGAGAATGATTTGCTGAAAAGTAAGCATGATTTACCTGGCTAAGCCTTTGATTTTACATGGCTAAGCTAGTGAAGCAGGAAATTGCGATTAGATTCGTTTTTGGCGAATCAGGCCCCAGAGGAGCAAGAGGCAAGAAAGACTCAATATAGGTGCATTTCCCCAAAGTACATAAGGAGTTGTGCCCGAGTAGGCCTGAATTTTAAGGCTCAGTACGCCTTGCGTAAATTCACCGAGTTGTGACAGTACTTTGCCATCGGGCCCAAGCGCTGCCGTGATACCTGTGTTGGTGGCACGCAAGACCGGAAGACCGGTCTCTAGGGAGCGTAATTGAGACAACCTTAGCTGCTGAGCTGGTGCTTGAGAATCCCCAAACCAGGCCAGATTAGTCATATTGATCAACAGGTTGACAGGTTTATTGCTGTGATGAATGCGGGAGGCCAACTCCCCGCCAAAGACATCCTCATAGCAAATCGTGATGGCCGCATGAACCGCATCTTTGCCAGAGCGAATAATGCTGAAAGGAGCTTGATCTTGCTTGCCCCGTGCGAAGTCGCTCATAGGTACGTTAAAGGCATTTACAAACCAATGAAAGCCGGGCGGAATAAATTCCCCAAAAGGTACTAAGTGGGATTTATCGTATTGATAGCTTGGAGCGTTGGGAGAGAGTCCAAGCGCACGGTTGGTGTACTGCACCCCAGTAGAATTCCCCGTCTCCCCAATCACTCCAAGCAAAACATTGCTAGAGGTATTGTTGGAAAACTGTTGGAGCGATCCCAGTAAGCCAGTTGGCAAGTTACTTTGGGGCCAGGGGTAAGCAGTTTCTGGAGTGATGATGAGATCAGCTGATTGGCTCTCGATGGCATTGGTATAAAAACTAAACTGATCCTCAATTGTTTTGGGATTGAACTTGAGGCTCTGCTCAAAGTTACCCTGAATTAAACGAATGCTGAGTGGCTCGCCAACCGGTTTTGTGAAAGTCCAAAAGCTAGCAAGTTGCGCGATTGCGATAGTAGAAATAATGCAGGTAGCACTAAAGAAAGTATTTTTTCTTAGCCGTGTAATTTCCCAAGAAATCCACACCACTAAAAATGTGCATGCAAGACCACCGAAGAAGGGTGCTACTGGTACGAAGGGGCCATTGAATTGCGCCTCAGCAAATCCCATCCAAGGAAAGCCGGTTAACACTACGCTACGCAGATATTCAATCATTACCCAAGAGGCCGCGAGTACTAGACCCGTCAGGTACTTACGTCTTAATAGACAGAGGGGGAGGGAGGCGCTGGAGAAAAATAAAGCCATTCCAGCGGCCAATAAAAATACCGCTAAGCCAGAAAGCGCAGCATGCATTCCGCCTATGTCATGCAGGCTAATATAGATCCACCATAGGCCGAGAACAAAGTAGCCTAGACCAAAGGACATTCCAGAAATAAATTGATTTTTAATCGAAGGGTTTAGCTCATAGCCCATTCGCCACCAAATCAAACTCAAGATTGGTATTTGAATCCAGCCACCATACGGCAGCTCTGCTGCAGCAGCTAGCAAGGCTCCTAGAAAAAATAGCAGCAGCATATTGGAGCCATTACGAAGCCTTGCTGATTGTGAATCAATCAAGGTAATTCTCAGGAGGGTTTTTTCGGGAGTTGTCTTGCAAGCAGAATATGAATCTGTCTTGGATCAGCACGCTGAACCTCAAATTCCACCCCGTCAATTTCAATCAGTTCACCCATTTTCGGTACTCGACCAAGATGCTGAATGACTAAGCCGGCAACCGTTTCAATGCCTTCAACTTCAAATTGCGTACCCAGCGTCTCATTAAACTGCTCGAGCTCAGTAATTCCTTTAACACGAATATCACCATTGTCTAAATAGATCAGGTTATCAGCCTCATCATCAACATCATGCTCATCTTCAATATCACCAACAATTTGCTCAAGTACGTCTTCGATCGTAATGACGCCTGCAACACTACTGTATTCATCTACGACAATGGCTAAGTGATTGCGGTTGTCTTTGAAGTCGCGTAGCAAGACGCTTAAGCGCTTTGATTCAGGAATAAACACAGCAGGACGGAGCCAATCGCGTACCTGAAAATCTTTTTCACTGGAGTGACGCAATAAATCTTTTGCTAGCAAAGTGCCGATGACATTGTCACGGGTGCCTTCAAATACTGGGAAGCGTGAATGAGCGGCAGTAATCACACTCTTGATAATTTCTGAAAGGGGCTGGCTAATGTCAATCCAGTCAATCTGCGCTCTGGGAATCAAAATATCGCGGGCACACAATTGCCCTACCTGAAATACGCCCTCAATCATCGAGAGGGCATCTGCATCAATTAAGCCCTCTGTCTGAGCCTCTCTGAGGGTATCTATCAGTTCTTGACGGCGTTCGGCTGGGCTGGTTGGCTGTGGCGTTAAAAAATCAGCTAAGCGCTCTAAAAGGGATTTATTGGGGTCAGGCATATAGCAAGAATATCGCAGAAATAAGTAAATTCCATGAAGAAGGCATTAAAGATGCCTTAATTGGGTGCGTAGGGATCAGCAAAGCCTAAAGATGCCAGGAGAGCGATTTCTTTGCCTTCCATTTTCCTCGCCTCTTTATCGTTCTCATGATCAAGGCCTTGGGCATGAAGGCAGCCATGAATAATCAGATGGGCTAAGTGGGCTTTTGCTGCCTTACTTTGTTCTGATGCCTCTTTTTGAATCACGGGGAGACAAAAAATAATATCAGCAGCTAAAGTCTTATTGCTGAGCTCGTATGGAAAAGTGAGGACATTGGTCGCATAGTCTTTATTGCGAAAGGAAAAATTCAGTTTTTTTCCTTCAGCTGCATTCACAAAGCGCAAGGTGATCAGGCCATTTAATCCAACTGCAGCTTTTACCCATTTTTTGATGACTACTTGAGAAGCAATGGCTAAAACTTTTTCTTTAACTGCAGTACTTGCAAACTGAATATCTATCTCTAACTTAGAAAGGGATGCTTGCTTAGTTGTCATCTTAATGGGCGTGCATAGAAGCGAGCTCGCTGATGAGATCGCCTCGAAGTGTGTAATTAAGTACTTCAGTAATACGGATGTCTACCATTTGGCCGATGAGTGATTCGATCTCTGCATCTGGCGCAGTAAAGTGAACTACCCGATTATTGGCAGCGCGACCTTGCAGGTTCACGCCATCTTTTGCCAAGCCTTCAACGAGCACTCGTTCAGTATTACCCAGCATGTTTTTGCTAATCTGATTTGCTTGTGACTCCACTAGCGCAAGTAAGGTTTGAAGTCGCTTGAGTTTGACCTCATAAGGAGTGTCATCGCTTAAATTGGCCGCAGGTGTACCTGGGCGTGCGCTGAAGATAAAGCAAAAGCTATTATCAAAATTGAGTTCTTCAACCATCTTCAGAAGTTTTGAAAAATCCTCATCCGTCTCGCCAGGAAAGCCCACAATGAAGTCGCTAGAGAGCGTCAGGTCGGGCCTCACAGCGCGCATCTTACGAATAATGCTTTTGTATTCTAGTGCGGTGTAGCCACGCTTCATCGCAGATAAAACGGAGTCGGATGCATGTTGCACTGGAAGATGTAGGTGGCTCACCAGCTTGGGAACTTTTGCGTAGACATCAATGAGGCGCTGTGTAAATTCTTTTGGGTGGCTGGTGGTGAATCGAATTCTTTCAACGCCCGGTATTTCTGCGATGTATTCAATGAGTAATGCAAAGTCAGCGATCTCTTCCGTGTCACCCATCTTGCCAAGATAAGCATTCACATTTTGACCAAGCAAGACAATTTCTTTTACGCCTTGTGTTGCAAGACCAGCTACTTCAGTCAATACATCATCAAAGGGACGTGATACTTCTTCACCGCGAGTGTAAGGAACCACGCAGTAGCTGCAATATTTTGAGCAGCCTTCCATGATGGAGACGTAAGCCGAGCCACGAGTCTGACGAGAGGCGGGTAGATGATCAAACTTTTCTATTTCTGGAAAAGAGATATCAACTTGAGGCCTGCCAGTTTTACGGCGTTGTGTAATGAGATCAGACAAGCGATGTAGGGTTTGTGGACCGAAGACCACATCTACATAAGGAGCTCTGCTAATAATTTGTTGACCTTCCTGACTGGCAACGCAACCACCAACACCAATCAATAAATCGGGCTTGGTTTTCTTGAGCTCACGCAGACGCCCTAAGTCAGAAAATACCTTGTCTTCTGCTTTTTCACGAATTGAGCAAGTGTTCAATAGAACCACATCTGCATCTTCGGGGGCGTCAGTCATGACCATGCCTTCATTGGCATGTAAGAGGTCGGCCATCTTGCCCGAGTCATACTCGTTCATTTGACAGCCAAAGGTTTTGATATAGAGCTTTTTCATATGCCGTTCTCAGGTTTATAGCTGGGGGCGAAGCTCAGATTTTACGGGATAAGTCGTTTAGAGCAGACGTAAGGCCAGAATCGCAACAATGGTTGGTGGAATGGCAGCTATAAGTAGCAAGCCTGCCGAAACAGCCGCATTCGGGAAGTAACTGCGCAAAATAGCTAATCCAGCAGGGTTGGGGGCATTGGCAATGACGGTGAGGCCGCCGCCTGCTACTGCGCCGCCAACTAAAGCTAGCTTGAATTCTGGGGACGTACCCTGAACTAATGAGCCTAAATAGGTCAGCGCTGCATTATCGGTAATTGCTGTTAATGCGAGGCTGCCATAGAAAACGGCCGTCGGGCTCATAGTTTCCAGAATGGGCTGTAGCCACCAACCTTGCAGTCCACCCAATACAACCAATCCGCCTAAGAAGAATCCCACCAATAAAGCTTCGCGCAAGATGAGCGGGTTTTGATGTTTTGGGTAAGCAGTGGTGTAGCCAATGAAAAATAGTAATAGCCACATGAAGATGACCGGGTCATGTGCAAAAGCCACGATGCCCAGTAAAAAGAGTAAATGAATTGCTGTGATGGCGAGCGGAATACGAACCTGATCCGCTTTGCTTGTAGGTTCAATTAACTGCTTATGAAAGAGCAACGTTACGATTGTTGCATTAATAAAAATAGCGATCATCGCTTCAAGGCCAAAATTGGCAAACATGAAGGCGCTACTCCAGCCCCAGGTAGATGCCACCATCAGCACCGGTGGTGCCGCAAAATTAGTCAGCGTGCCACCGATCGAAATGTTCACGAACAGTACCCCCAGGGTGCCGAACAGTAGTGGGGTAGAGCATTTATGGCGATAGACTAGGTCGCGTAGTAGGAATGCTGCCAGCGTCATTGCAGCAGGCTCAGTAATTAGGGAGCCCAGCAAAGGTGTAATGCTGAGGGTTAAGAAATAGAGTGTGGGGGCTTGCTTTGTACGCAAGACGAGTTGAATTAACTTGCCGAGTTTGTGAAGTAGCTGGGTTGCAAAATGCAAAATCGGTTTGCTGCCAGCGACGACCATAATGGCAAAAACAAATAGCGGCTCCGTGAAGTTACGTTTGCTGGCGTACTCTTTTGCCGTAGCGAGATCATTAGCAAGCCACATAAAAATAATGAGGATAGCTGCCCAAAATCCAAAAACGATTTCTACTTCGCCAAGAAGATGCCATAAGCCAGCATGCTTTGGAGATTTTTTAGCGAGAACTTCAAAATGTGAAGTGCAAAAGGTATGAAGCACTGCGATGGCAAAAATAATGCTGGCACCAAGCTCTGTCGGGGTAAAGTTCATGGGTACATATTATCAGGGCAGAGTCGATATCAGGCTCTTCAGAATAATCAAATAAAAGTATTAACGATTAAGGAGATTTTGATGAAATTGAAATTAGGCTATCAAGAATTAATTGCCAATGCGATGGCTCAAATTGAGACTGTGCCCTTAGAGCAAGCGCAACAATTTCTAGATGATCAAAACACAGTATTTGTAGATATTCGGGATGTGAGGGAGTTAGAACGTGATGGGATGATTCCGAATGCAATTCATGCACCGCGAGGCATGCTGGAATTTTGGGTTGACCCAGACAGCCCTTATTACAAGCCAGTTTTTGGAGAGGGCAAGCGTTTAGTGCTCTATTGCGCATCTGCGTGGCGCTCTGCTCTGGCAACAGAAACCCTGCAAAAAATGGGGGTTCCTGGGGTTTGTCATCTTGAGGGAGGCTTTAGCGCCTGGAAGGGGGCTGAATTGCCTATAGCGCAGAAACATTCAAAGCCGCACTCCGGATAAATTCCGAGCGTCATGGATCTTGAAATATATTAAATGGCCCCCATTTACTGGGGGTTATGTTGATTAACTAAGAGGGTATTTGTATGACTGTAGCTAGTAAAGAAACCTTAGGCTTTCAGGCCGAGGTAAAGCAACTTTTACAACTAATGATTCATTCCTTGTATTCCAATAAGGAAATTTTTCTACGTGAGTTGATCTCCAATGCGTCCGACGCTTCAGACAAGCTCCGCTTTGAGGGGATCGAGCATCCCGATTGGTATGGTGATGACCCTGACCTGAAGATCAAAGTCAGTTTTGACCAAGCCGCTAGAACCGTGACGATTTCGGATAACGGTATTGGGATGAGCCGCGATGAAGCCATTGCTAACCTGGGCACAATTGCTCGCTCCGGTACGAAAGAATTTTTCTCTAAGCTCTCTGGTGATCAACAAAAAGATGCCGCTTTAATTGGTCAGTTTGGCGTGGGTTTTTACTCAGCCTTTATTGTGGCCGACCGTATTACGGTGGAGACGCGTCGTGCTGGTCTGCCGGCGACCGATGGGGTTCGTTGGGAGTCCGATGGCTCAGGCGAATTTACAGTTGAAAGTATTGATCGCCCGCAACGGGGAACATCGATCACGATGCATTTACGTGAAGGTGAGGACGATTTCCTCTCTACACATAAGCTCAAGTCGGTTATTCGTAAATACTCTGATCACATCTCCTTGCCGATTCAGATGAATAAAGAAGAGTGGGATGCGGATAAAAAAGAACAAGTGATTAAGGATGAGCTGGAGAGCATTAACCAGTCGAGCGCTCTATGGGCGCGCTCAAAATCGGAAATCACTCAAGAGCAGTATGACGAGTTTTATAAGCACTTATCTCACGATTATGAAAATCCCTTGTGCCATTCACTAAATCGGGTTGAAGGCCGTAGTGAATTTACGCAACTACTGTATGTGCCCGCACGTGCACCATTTGATTTGTGGGATCGTAATCAGCGGGGTGGTATTAAGTTGTATGTGAAGCGGGTATTCATCATGGATGATGCCGAGCAGCTAATGCCGATGTACCTGCGCTTTGTCACTGGCGTTGTTGATTCAACAGATTTGCCTTTAAACGTTTCTCGTGAAATTTTGCAGGAATCACGTGATGTCAAAATCATCCGCGAAAGCTCCACCAAGCGCGTGCTGAGCATGCTGGAGGATCTAGCAAATAGCGAGGATGATGCTAAAAAAGAAAAGTACCGCACCTTCTGGACTCAGTTTGGACAGGTGCTTAAAGAAGGTGTTGGTGAGGATCAGCCAAATCAAGAACGCATCTTAAAGCTCTTACGTTTTGCAAGCACACATACAGACTCTGCAGATCAAACCGTTTCCTTGGCTGAATACATTTCACGCATGAAGGAAGGTCAGGACAAGATTTATTACGTCACTGGCGATACTTTTAATGCTGCTAAAAATAGTCCGCATTTAGAGATCTTCCGTAAGAA
>JBEGUE010000190.1:0-11264 GCA_041179045.1 Pseudomonadota bacterium | reverse complement strand
TAATCAGACCCGCATTACTTTTACCATCGCCACCTATCAATTGATTCAAATTACCCAATAAGGCATCAAACTTCTTCTGGGTTCCGTCAACATCCAGGCCGTTGAGAGCGCCTATTAACTTTTGAATTCCTGAAATAATTTCATCTGCTTGGTTGGGCATTGATGGGACAACTGCATACTCAGGCGTCCATGGGAAAGGTAAGGGAGAGTATTGGGTAGCGCCTGGGTAGAAATCTAACTCCACATAGTTGACACCAGTAATACCCATCGACCGTATACGCGCACGTAGGTTGTCTTTAATGAATGATTCTAGATGGCTTCTCTCTAAAGCATCGCCATAGATCTGCATTCTCACAACAACATACTCTTGCTTCTGAACCATCGGAACTTCTTTCTCATACAAGTCACCCGATAAAGCAATTAATGTGACCTGTCCAATCTTGACGCCTCGAAAGCGTACCGCTGCACCAGCATCTAAGCCTGTCACTGATTGCTTGACATAGGTTTCCACTATGAATGATTTTTTAAAAAACTGACCTGAGCCAAAGATCAAGATGATGGTGAGCAATGCGCCGATTGCCGCCAGAACAAAAATGCCAAGACGGAAGTAATTGGGGTTGGAGTGATTACTCATGCTGCGTCCTTGCTCATGATGCGATTAAAAAATTGATGTACTCGAGGGTCTTTGCTGCTATCTCTTAATACCTTGGGGTCGCCCTCGGCAATAATCCCTTTGGCATCCTTATCCAACATAATCACTTTGTCGGCAATGGAATAAATACTGGCTAGCTCGTGCGAGACGATCACAAAAGTAAATCCTAAATTTTTTGAGAGATCCAAAATCGTACTATCGAGATCAGCCGACGTAATCGGATCAAGGCCTGCTGAAGGCTCATCTAAAAATAGTATTTTAGGATCCAAAGCCATGGCCCTTGCGATTGCAGCCCGCTTTTGCATGCCACCGCTGATCTCGCTAGGCATATACGTTTCATATGGAAGCAAACCCACCAAGTCCAACTTGCACCTGGCCAATAAATTCATCTGATCGCGAGTGAGCTGGGTGTACTCCTCCATAAAGAGTGTCACGTTATCCAGCAGATTCATAGAACCAAATAAAGCGCCCTGCTGATACATGACCCCAAAGCTCGTCATGATTTTTTGGCGCTCAACACCTTGGGCGGTAGTAATATTTTGTCCCTCGATGAGTACATCACCAGCAAGCGGTTGATAGAGGCCGAATAAATTCTTTAAGAGGCTCGACTTACCGCAACCTGATCCACCCAAAATCACAAAGATCTCACCGTTATTTACGGAGAAGTTGAGATTCTGTAACAGCACTTTTGAGCCGTAGCCCACAGTGAGGTTTTGTACATCAATTGCTTTATCTAGTGTATCCATCAGAAACCTGTCCTGTAAGAGATATAAGCAAAGATGCCATCTACCAACACAATCATGACAATACTACTCACCACCGCTCGGGTTGCAGAGATGCCTACAGCTGCTGCACCAGTGCCGGTTTGCATGCCCCGCAAACAACCCATTGCAGAAACCACCACACCAAAGAGAGTGGCCTTCACAAGACCGGATAACACATCCTCAATATCAACAGCAGCTAACATGCCGTTATAGAAATTAATAAAGGGAACGCCATAAATTTGCATTGTCAGCATGGAAGAAAAAATACTGACGATATCGGCAAATAAGGTCAATATTGGCGCTACTAATATTCCTGCCAATACCCTTGGCACAACTAGGAAGCGGATCGGACTTAAACCGCCAGTGACCAATGCATCGACTTCACTATTCACGGTCATCGTACCAATCTCAGCTGCAAATGCTGCTGATGAGCGGCCAGCAAGCAAAATCGCAGTAATCAGCGGCCCCATCTCCCTGACGATGCCCAGTGCAGCAAGCGGCCCAACAAATGAGACGGCACCAAATTGCTGCATACCAATCGCAGCCTGAAAGGACAGAATGACGCCAATCAAAAATGCAACCAGTCCAACAATAGGTAATGCGGAGATGCCTGCCTCTACAGCAGCGTTCACAAAGTCACCCCAGCGAACTTGCCTGATATTACGAATGGACCAAACCAAATCGGCTGAAAGGTGGCCAGTAAATATCACTAGGCCGCGGGCATCATCCATCAAATTCTGCGCAGCCATGCCAATGCTGACGACAAAACTTCTTTTTTGTTTTGCAGCGGGCTCCGGAAACAATTTATTAATTGGATCGAATTCTCGTAAGAGCGGCTGATACTTGGGATCTAAACCTTGAATATCAAATAGCCCACCTGCTTTGTTCTGCGCCTCTTGCACATCAATCAAAAATGCAAATGCCGATCCATCCAAAGAACTGACTTTTGATGCGTCAAAAATCAATGCGTGTGCTTGTGTGTTTCCCTGCCCTAACCACTGATTTTGCTTTTCCCGAACATCATTCCACACTCCAGCCAAAGAATACACATTGACTGCACCACTCAAACTGACCTGAGCATGGTTTGCGTCTAGTTGCGACCAAACCGCTACTTGAGTGAGTGAATTTGAAGAATTAGGGTCCGAGATGCTCATTGGCAAACTATAAGGGATCTACATGAAATCACTATGAAATACCTAAAAAAGAAAAAGGGCCTAGTTTTTCAACTAGGCCCTGTAAGGGTTGGTGCGGCTGGCAGGAATTGAACCCACGACCCCTTGGTTCGTAGCCAAGTACTCTATCCAGCTGAGCTACAGCCGCAACAGCCATAATTATGCCATGGAAGAGAAGAACTACATCACACCCGCTGGTCACGAGCGCATTAAAAGTGAGCTTTTACAGCTCCTGAACCTTGATCGGCCAGAGGTTGTCAGGGTTGTTCATTGGGCCGCCTCCAATGGCGACCGCTCTGAGAATGGTGACTATATTTATGGAAAAAAGCGACTTCGGGAGATAGATCGTCGGATTCGCTTCCTCAACCAGCGCCTTGAATTTGCAGTAGTTGTAGATAACCAGGCCCGAAAATCGGGTGAAGCTGCTGCTGATCAGGTCTTTTTTGGCGCTACCGTCACTTATGAGAACCTGGAAGGTATTGATGCCGGCAAAAAGACAAGTATCACGATTGTGGGCGTTGATGAAGTGGATCTAGATCTGGGTCACGTCAGCTGGGTATCGCCCATCGCCAAAGCCTTAATCAAGTCACGCCTGGGTGATTGCGTCAAAATTCAGACGCCAAATGGTCCAACTGAGATTGAAATCTTGGATATTCAGTACCAATAACGGGGATTTACAGGGGCTTAACTAACCCGTACACGGGTCACGCGCATCACATCATGGTTTGCACGCAAACTACGCATGACTTTGGAGAGGTGTAGGCGGTCTGATACCTGGATAGTAAAACGAATAGTGACGGCATCTTCTTTATAGCGATCATCCATCGATACATTCATGATGTTGGAATCTGCAGCAGTGACACTGCTTGCCACTCTGGCCAATACACCTTTACCTTGGTGTGTATCAATTGCCAGGTCGATCTCAAACTCCCGATTAACCTCTTTGCCCCACTCGACCTCCACCCACTTGTCACTGTCCTTAGAGAGCATTCTGAGGGCCACTTGGCAGTCATTGGTATGAACTTGCAGTCCCTCGCCCTTGCCAAGATAGCCAATAATGTTGTCGCCCGGAATTGGGTGGCAACAAGTTTGGAAATGAATTGAGTTTCCTTCACGACCATCCACCAAAATAGCCTGACGTTGATGGTGGTGTGACGCTATCTCTTGTTGAGGTGATACCCAATCTGCCGCGCCCAAGCGCATTTGGTCAGAGCCACCCTCATCATCAATCAAAATATTTAAGCGAATTGCTAACTCTTGAGAAGATCTGCGGCCCAAGGCAATATTGACACAAGCCTCTTCTCGCGTTTTATCGCCAGTCCAATGCAATAACTTTTCCCAAAGCTCTGGTGAGAGCAGTCCAGCATCAACTCCTTGCTGACGTAATGCGCTGGCCAACAGACGTTCACCTAACTGCAAAGACTCGGCATAGTGCTTGGTCTTCAGTGAATGACGAATCGAGGCGCGGGCTTTACCCGTCCTCACAAATGCAAGCCAACCTGGATTGGGCTGGGAGTTCGCAGATGTCACCACCTCAACAATATCGCTGTTCTTTAACTCGCTACGTAAAGGTAACTGCATACCGTTAATCTTGACTGCCACGCAGGTATTACCCACATCACTATGAATGGAGTATGCAAAATCGAGAGCGGTAGCGCCACGTGGTAAGGCTCTAATCTGCCCTTTTGGCGTAAAAACATAAACCGCGTCTGGGAACAAGTCAATTTTGACGTGCTCTAAGAATTCTTGAGAATCCCCGCTACTATCCTGAATATCAATTAAAGATTGCAGCCATTGGTGTGCACGGTTTTGCACCTCACTCATATCCGGACCACCATCTTTATAGGCCCAGTGCGCAGCAACACCTGCCTCAGCAACGGCGTGCATATCACTGGTACGTATCTGAAACTCTACCGGTACACCTGAGGGCCCCAATAGCGTCGTATGCAAAGACTGATAACCATTGAGTTTAGGAATGGCGATGTAATCCTTAAACTTTCCAGGCATTGGCTTGTAGAGTGCATGCAAAAGACCGAGCGCACGATAGCACTCATCAATTGAATGCACCGTCACCCTAAATGCATAAACATCGAGTACCTGAGAAAAGCTCAAATGCTTGTTACGCATTTTGTTGTAGATACTAAAAAGGGTTTTTTCTCGGCCCTGCAGATCCACCTCAAGATTGGCTTTTGCAAATGCCATGCGGGCATTCTGCAAAATCTTTTCCACCATCTCCTTACGATTACCACGTGCCCGCTTTACCGCACCCTCAATTACCCTAAAGCGCATAGGCATGGAGTAACGGAAACTCAAGTCCTGTAAGTCGCGGTAAATGATATTGAGGCCTAGGCGGTGTGCAATCGGAGCATAGATCTCAATTGTTTCAGCGGCGACTCGGCGACGCTTTTCCATTGGGACAGCATCGAGTGTGCGCATATTGTGCGTACGATCAGCGAGCTTCACCAAAATCACTCGGACATCGCGCGCCATTGCCATAAACATCTTGCGAAAGCTTTCAGCTTGCGCCTCAGCATGACTTTGAAACTCCAACTTATCGAGTTTTGTTAAGCCCTCTACGAGCTCAGCCACTTTGCTACCAAACTTACCAACTAGATCCGCTTGAGTACAACCCGTATCCTCAATCACATCATGCATTAACGCTGCCATGATGGAGGATGCGTCTAGGCGCCAAGTAGCGCACAGTTCAGCAACTGCTACAGGATGGGTAATATAAGGTTCGCCACTATGGCGGTACTGCCCAAGGTGAGCCGCATCAGCAAAATGGAAAGCCTGCTTAATGAGGGTCACTTCATCAGGCTTGAGATAGCCCAATTTCGAAATGAGGCCATCGATCGAAACAACTTGGTGCTTTAAAGGTAATGCAGGCGCCGAGGTTGGGCCAAAAAGATGTCGACTCGACTGAGCCAACAAAGTTGCAATGATGGAAGACTTATCGCCACTGGTGATCTCTTTAGGCGAGATCTGACCTTTGAGTTCCGATGTGTTTGGATCGCCTAAGGGGAGCTCCACAACGGAACCCCGCAATTACAAAGGTACTTTGGTCAACATGTCACGGTCAGTTACACCAGCAGCAACTTCACGCAACGCAACTACAGTTGCTTTATCTCTGGACTCAACACGTGGGGAGTGACCTTGAACTAATTGACGTGCGCGATAAGTCGCGGCCAATACCAGCTCAAAACGATTGGGGATAGTTTTTAGACAATCTTCTACAGTAATACGGGCCATGCTGGACTCACTTAAATTTAGCTTTGATACCTATAGGATAACTGATTAGACTCCGAGGCGCTTTAAAAGTGCAGGGTTACGAGCCATTATCGGCCCTGAGCGCAAGCGGCTGGCTGCAACCACATGTCGCAAATCAATCAATGCCTGCTCAAAATCATCGTTGATCACAATGAAATCAGCTTCGTGAGCATGCAAGAGCTCTAAATGCGCTGCAGCCAATCTTCTCTCAATAGTGGCCTCATCGTCCTGACCCCGTTTGCGTAAGCGCTCCTCCAGAGCCTCAAATGACGGCGGAAAGATGAAGATCCATTGCACCTCAGGAATGATTTGACGAATTTGCTGCGCGCCCTGCCAGTCGATCTCCAACATCACGTCGCGCCCGGTTTTCATCTGAGTCTCAATCCAGGCTTTGGATGTGCCGTAAAAATTGCCGTGCACTTCAGCGTGTTCTAAAAAATGACCTTGGTCACGCTCTGCAATAAATTCCGCTCTTTTGATAAAGCGATAGTCCTTGCCATCTACTTCACCCGGCCTTGGCGCACGTGTTGTTGTTGAGAGTGACAGCTTGAGGGCTGCATCCTCTTGTAATAAGGCATTTACCAAAGAAGATTTACCAGCCCCTGATGGGGCGACGATCATCAGCATGCTGCCTTGGTAGGCAGGAGATAAATTTGCTTTAGGTTTAGGACTGGCCATGATGATTGAGTTAAGTGATTGAGGTAAGCAGTGCTTACTCTAAATTTTGGACTTGTTCACGCATTTGCTCAATGAGGAGCTTAAGCTCTAAGGCAGCTTGCGTACATTCTTCTGAAACCGATTTGGAACTCAAAGTGTTGGCTTCACGGTTTAATTCCTGCATCAAGAAATCCAAACGCTTACCAACCGGACCCTTACCCGCTAGGGCAGTATCGACCACTTGAAGATGGGTCTTTAAGCGCGCGAACTCTTCTGCCACATCGATACGTACGGCATACAGTACAACCTCTTGGCGGATACGCTCCATCAACTCAGTACCAGACCCACTACTCTTACCTTGTTCTTGAGCAGCTAAGGCCTCAGATAAACGCTCAGTCAGCTTTTCTTGATACTGAGCAACATAGAGGGGAACCTTTGGCTCGATCACTTTAACAATCTCACGCATCTTGCTGGTGATAGTAGTTAGGACTGTTACCAAGGCTTTACCTTCGGCATGGCGACTATCCATTAAGGCAGCTAAGGCAGCACGGCCGGCTTCCACAGTAGCGGCAATCCAGCCCTCCTCTTCACCTCTCGGCTCAGAAACAATTCCAGGCCAACGCAAAATATCGGCGATACGCAAGGCTTCTGCATGAGGGAAGGCTACTTGAGCATGCTCTTGCAGGGTGTAAAGCGCATCTAAGCGATCTTTGTTTAAGGCGCCTAAGGCATGGGGGTTGGCTTTAGCCGCTCCAGCAGCACCCGAATTAACGCGCCACGCTGCCCGAAACTCGACCTTACCCCGAGAAAGGCTTTGTGTAGCCAACTCTCGTAAGGCAGGCTCAGCCCCGCGACACTCGTCCGGAAGACGAAAGCCCAAATCCAGAAAGCGGCTGTTGACAGCCCTACATTCCACCTGCAGATCGGCCACTACGCCAGCTCCTAGGGAGACTTGGCGAGAAGCGCTGCCATAACCAGTCATGCTCGATATCATAGGGACATTGTAGATCTTTAGGAACACACCCCATGACTCAGCACAACATCACCCGTCCAAGTGGTCGCAGCCCTACGCAATTGCGCCCTGTGAGCATCAGCCGCGCCTTTACCAAGCATGCTGAAGGCTCCGTCCTGATTGCTTTTGGTGATACCAAAGTACTTTGTACGGCCAGCGTCCTGGAAAAGGTGCCTCCACACAAAAAAGGCTCTGGAGAAGGTTGGGTTACCGCTGAGTACGGCATGCTCCCCCGCTCTACTCACACCCGTAGTGATCGTGAAGCTGCTCGTGGCAAGCAGTCTGGTCGTACACAGGAAATCCAGCGCTTGATCGGCCGTGCGATGCGTAGCGTCTTTGATCTGAAAGTATTGGGGGAAAGAACGATCCATTTAGATTGCGATGTCTTGCAAGCTGATGGTGGAACACGAACCGCATCCATTACCGGTGCTTATGTTGCGGCACGTGATGCAATCAATACCCTGCTTGAAAGTGGCGCCCTTAAAGCTGACCCCATCATCGATAGCGTTGCAGCGATTTCTGTTGGCATCTACCAAGGTGTGCCTGTACTCGATTTAGATTACCCGGAAGACTCCTCTTGCGATACCGACATGAATGTGGTCATGACAGGTAAAGGCGGCATGATTGAAGTGCAAGGCACCGCTGAAGGCCCTGCCTTCTCCCGTGCTGAATTAAATGCTTTGTTAGATCTGGCCGAAGAAGGTATTCGTGATTTGACTCAACTACAAAAAGAAGCATTTAAATAAAAGGTAAATGGTGCAAAAGCTCGTTCTCGCCTCTAATAATGCTGACAAGGTCCGTGAATTTCAGGAACTTTTGGCGCCATGTCACTTTCAAATCATTCCTCAAGGTGAGTTAGGCATTCCAGCGGCGGAAGAACCGCACCATACCTTTATTGAGAATGCCCTTGCTAAGGCGCGTCATGCCAGCGCTGCGAGTGGTCTACCTGCACTCGCGGACGACTCCGGAATTTGTGCCCATGCATTAGAAGGGGCGCCTGGAGTGTACTCAGCGCGTTATGCTGGGCTTGATGGTGATAATGCTGCCAACAATCAAAAGCTGATTGCAGCATTACAAGGCAAAGCCGATCGTGGAGCGCACTATGTTTGCGCCCTTGTGATGGTCAATAGTGCTAATGATCCAGAGCCACTGATTGTTCAAGCCCGCTGGTATGGCCAAGTTGTTGATGAACCTCAAGGTGATCGTGGTTTTGGTTACGACCCCCACTTTTTTATACCGGAGCTGCGCAAGACCGTTGCCCAGTTAGAACCCTCTGAGAAAAACCAGATCAGCCATCGAGGCCAAGCTTTGCGTGAACTCATTACTCAACTCCAAATCCGTGCTCAATACGCTTAATTCTGTTGTGGCTACGCAGCCAAAACTCACTGCCCTACCTCCGCTGTCTTTGTACATTCATTTTCCATGGTGCGAAAAGAAATGTCCCTACTGCGATTTCAACTCACATCAAATTAAAGATGGCAAGGAAGGGTTTGATGAAGAGCGCTACATCAAAGCCCTCATTACCGATCTAGAGACAGAGCTACCTCGCATCTGGGGTCGTCAGGTGCACAGCATTTTTATTGGTGGTGGCACCCCCAGCTTGCTGTCTGCCAATGGCATGAATGAACTCCTTTCAGCTGTTCGGGCACGAGTGAACTTAGAGCCCGATTGTGAGATCACCATGGAAGCCAATCCCGGATCCGTCGAGACTGAGAAATTTGCTGGCTTTGCTAAGGCGGGAATCAATCGCGTCTCTTTAGGTATTCAGAGTTTTCAAGATGCACAACTCAAAGCTTTAGGGCGCATACATAATGGTGAAGAAGCCAAGCGCGCAATTGCGATTGCTCTGCAACACTTCAAATCCGTTAATCTCGATCTCATGTTTGGATTACCGAATCAAAACTTGGAAGCAGCTAAAGCGGATATCGAAACTGCCCTCTCCTTCAAAACCCCACACCTCTCCTTCTATAACCTGACCCTAGAGCCCAATACTTACTTCGCAAGCTTCCCTCCAAAGCTACCCAGCGAAGATGAGATTGATGCGATCTTTGAGCAGAACTTGAGTCTGCTAGAAGCAGCAGGCTATCGACGTTATGAAGTATCGGCGTACGCCAAAAAAGATCAAGAATGTAAACACAATCTCAATTACTGGCGCTTTGGTGATTACATTGGAATTGGTGCAGGCGCGCATGGAAAGATTTCCTTTCCTGACAAAATTACGCGTCAGGTACGGGAACGCCATCCAGAAACCTATATGCAAGCGATGGAGACTAAGGGCAATGCCTTGATCGAGGCGAAAGAAATTCCGGCCAAAGATCTCCCTTTTGAATTCATGCTCAACACCTTGCGCCTGACTGATGGCGTAGACACCGTTACATTTGGAGAGCGTACTGGCTTGCCACTTAATGTAGTGTCCAAAGGATTGGATGAGGCGACTAAAAAAGGTTTATTGGATCCCAATCCCAACAAGCTCAAAGCAACTGAACAAGGGTTACGCTATCTAAATAACTTACAAGAAATATTCTTGTAAATCTCTAGTCAGCATAAAGTCTGGACTTATTTTCCAGACCAGCTTGGTGGCTTGCCATCCAGGAACGACGCAACGCCATTCCTAAAGTCTTCGCTGCCGTAGCACTCTCGGATTAAGTCATTGCAATCGGGTAAATTATTTTTGATGATTCTTGCAAGAGTTTGCTTGCTAGATTTTTGTGTGATGGGGGCCAAACTCATTAAGCGTTCAGCTAGCTGATTTGCTTCCTGCTCAAGTGCTTCAGCCGGATAAGTGCCCAGTAGGTAGCCCTGTTTGAGTAGCTCGGGTGCATTCACTAACTCCGCTAATAACAACATGCGCTTAACGATATTGATGCCCAGATGCGCAACGAGCCAGGCGACGTTGCCAGCAGATAAACAATTACCCAGTGTTTTGGCAATAGGCACCCCGAAGCGCGCATCAGGTGTGGAGATTCTGAAATCGCAACAACTAGCAATTGCAAGCCCACCACCAACCGCCATGCCATCAATGACTGCAATCGTCGGAATGGGCAACATTGCTAAAGGAGCGAAGTAAGCATCAATACCCTCTTCGTACAAAATACCATCTTCACCTGAAGTAAATCCAGAGAACTGAGAGATATCACTGCCCGATACAAAAGACTTACCGCCAGCGCCTCTCAGAATGGCAACTCTGGCCGAAGAGCTCTCAGCCAAATCCTCGCAAATAGATTTCAGGCTTTGATACATTCTCACCGTCATTGCATTGCGAGCAGCAACATGGTCAAAAGTAATGTACGCAATATTATTGCGAAGCTCTAAGCGAACTTCGGCAATACGATCTGAGGCGGAGTCTATGGATGTTGTCATGAAATGAAAAACCCTCCCTCATTCAAGAGAGAGGGTTGATGAATACTATAGCCTAATTAGCTAACGTAGTTGGATAAAAAAACAGAAATGCGTTATTCAGCCTTGATATTCAAACTCTTTACCAAGCGCTGATACTTTGCCAACTCACCCGCCAGGAACAAATTAAAGGCTGCTGGTGTTGCTGGGCCCTCTGGTTGAAGGCCTTGAGCATCCAGTGTTTTCTTGATCTCTGGATCATTAGTAGCCGCTTTTACGGCCTGATCAATCCTATTTACCACCGCAGGATCCATGCCTTTAGGTCCCATCACGGAATACCAGTTGGTTACATCAAAACCAACAATACCTACCTCATTAAACGTAGGGACATTAGGTAATAATGC
>JBEGUE010000189.1:0-2873 GCA_041179045.1 Pseudomonadota bacterium | reverse complement strand
TGTCTCTTTTGCGGCCTGTCCCTCCAGTAAGGAGAGAACAGTAAAGATTTGCTCTAAATCACGTCTATCTACCTCGGTGACATAAGAGCCTTTGTTCATTTTGCTTGTTACTAGACCTTCTGAGGCAAGGACTTTGATTGCTTCACGCATAGGTGTTCGACTGATACCAAATGCTGTCGCCAAGCTTTGCTCATCTAGCCAGCTTCCAGGGGCTAATTCATGGGAAAAGATTTGCTCGCGCAATCGCTCAGCAACATCTTCATACAGAGGTCTATTAATTAGTTTTGTATTCATAATTATGTATACAGTATCTAGACAAATCTCAAAAAGTCAAGCAAAATAGCCCTAATAAATTAGTGATGATGTGAAAAGCCAACCGGGAGTGCTTTGTGAGTACAAGTGATAAAAAGTCTGCATTGAATTCATCCAATACTTGGCCAAATGTGCCAGATTGTGATTTGGATGCCTGGAAAAAATCAGCCCAAAAGTCAGCGCCTAATGGTGATGTTGATAAATTAGGTTGGCAAACGCCGGACGGTATTCATCTAAAGGCTTTATACACAGCCGAAGATACTGAAGGTCTTCAGTACACCCATTCCTTGCCAGGTTTTGAGCCATTTGTGCGCGGGCCACAAGCAACCATGTATTCGGTGCGCCCTTGGACTATTCGTCAGTACGCTGGTTTCTCAACCGCAGAAGAATCCAATGCGTTTTATCGCAAGGCACTAGATGCGGGTGGCCAAGGTGTTTCTGTTGCTTTTGACTTAGCAACTCATCGTGGCTACGACTCTGATCATCCGCGTGTGACGGGTGACGTTGGAAAGGCAGGCGTTGCCATTGATTCAGTAGAAGATATGAAAATCTTGTTCGATGGTATTCCGCTGGACAAGGTATCCGTATCGATGACGATGAATGGCGCAGTATTGCCGGTATTAGCTGGCTATATCGTTGCAGGTGAAGAGCAGGGTGTAAAGCAAGAGTTGCTATCAGGCACGATTCAGAACGATATTCTGAAAGAGTTTATGGTGCGCAACACCTATATCTACCCACCAGAGCCTTCGATCCGCATCATCGGTGACATCATTGAATACACCGCCAAACACATGCCGAAATTTAACTCGATCTCGATTTCGGGTTATCACATGCAAGAGGCGGGTGCAAATCAAGTGCTCGAATTGGCGTTCACATTGGCTGACGGAAAAGAGTATGTCAAAACCGCTTTAGCAAAAGGCTTGGATGTAGATGGCTTTGCTGGCCGCCTATCATTCTTCTTTGCTATTGGCATGAACTTTTACTTAGAGGTTGCCAAGTTACGCGCTGCACGCCTTCTATGGTGGCGCATCATGAAGTCCTTCGAGCCAAAAAATCCAAAGTCCTTGATGTTGCGCACACACTGCCAAACATCTGGCTGGTCTTTAACTGAGCAGGATCCCTATAACAACGTTGTTCGCACCACAGTTGAAGCCATGGCCGCTGTATTTGGCGGCACACAATCATTGCATACCAATTCCTTTGATGAAGCGATTGCCTTGCCTTCTGAGTTCTCAAGCCGTATTGCCCGCAACACTCAATTAATTTTGCAAGAAGAAACGCATATCACTAGCGTGATCGATCCATGGGCTGGTTCTTACATGATGGAAAGTCTCACTCAAGAGATGGCCGATAAAGCTTGGGAGATCGTGCAAGAGGTTGACGCCATGGGCGGTATGACCAAGGCAGTTGAGAGTGGTTGGGCTAAGCTCAAGATTGAGGCTGCGGCAGCTGAAAAACAAGCGAAGATTGACTCGGGTTCTGATGTGATTGTCGGTGTCAATAAATACAAGCTTGGAAAAGAAGACTTGGTTGATGTTTTGATGATTGACAACGATAAAGTTCGAGAAAGCCAAGTTGCTCGCTTAAAAGATATTAAGGCGAAGCGTGACTCCAAGAAAGTAGAAGCCTCATTAGAAGCATTAACTAAAGCCGCTGAAGAAAATACTGGCAACCTATTGGAATTGGCTGTACAGGCGATACGTTTGCGCGCTACGGTTGGCGAAGTTTCGGATGCATTGGAAAAAGTTTACGGGCGCCATCGCGCCGATACTCAAAAGGTGACCGGTGTGTATGCAGCTGCTTATGACTCAGCCGAAGGCTGGGATAAATTGAAAGTCGAAATCGCTGATTTCGCAAAAGACTTTGGTCGTCGTCCGCGTGTGATGATTGCTAAGCTTGGTCAGGATGGTCATGATCGCGGCGCTAAAGTGGTTGCAACCGCTTTTGCTGATTTGGGTTTTGACGTTGACATTGGACCCCTGTTCCAAACGCCTGAAGAGTGCGCTCGTCAAGCCATTGAGAATGATGTACATGCTTTAGGAGTTTCTACTTTGGCTGCGGGTCACAAGACTTTAGTTCCCGCCATCATTGCTGAATTGAAAAAGCAGGGTGCCGACGACATCATTGTCTTCGTTGGCGGAGTCATTCCAAGACAGGACTATGAGTTCTTATACGAATCTGGTGTCAAGGGCATCTATGGCCCTGGCACTCCAATTCCGGCATCTGCTAAGGATGTACTTGAGCAGATTCGTAAATCTGTAAAGCCTGATTAACCTGAGATAAAAGAAATCAGCATGCTCAATGCAGTAGACCAAGTCTTAGTAAATGATCTGACCGGTGCGCCCTCGCTAGCGCAACGCCGAGCATTAGCCAAGATCATTACTTTGCTTGAATCTACTCGCATGGATCATCGTCAACGTGCTGATGAGGTTCTCAATACCTTATTACCAAAGACGGGCAAGTCATTTCGCTTAGGCATATCAGGTGTGCCTGGTGTTGGCAAATCTACTCTCATCGAAACGCTAGGCTTAGATTTAATTGCAAAAGGCCATCGCGTTGCA
>JBEGUE010000188.1:0-5451 GCA_041179045.1 Pseudomonadota bacterium | reverse complement strand
TTTTTGCTATCCAATGCGTTGACTGGGGGATGGAGTTGAATAAAAGTTAGTGGTCGCTACCTATTATTGATGAATTTAGAGGGTGTCTAAGGTGGGTCGATCAAACTAATTAGGTATTTTCTATGAAGATTGTTAATTAATACAATTTCACTATCGATCGGCTGAGCTCTAAACTTAGCCCTACAAAATTAATGCATTGCATACGTTCAAACAGTAGAGGACACACATGACCACTCGCGAAGGCAGTTTAGAAGCCCCAACCAGACATCCTTTGGATTGGCAAAACCCCAAGTTTTACGATAAAGCCGATCTAGAAGCTGAGATGGAGCGTGTCTTCGATCTTTGTCACGGTTGCCGTCGCTGTGTCAGTCTTTGTGGGTCATTCCCAGCCCTTTTTGATTTGGTAGATGCCACTGAAGATTTGGAGATGGAGCAGGTTGATAAGGCCGATTACCAAAAGGTAGTTGACCAATGCTACCTGTGCGATGTTTGCTACATGACCAAATGTCCTTATGTTCCTCCACACCCTTGGAATATTGATTTTCCTCACTTAATGCTTCGTGCAAAGGCAGTAAATTTCAAGGACGACAAAGCCACCTTCCGCGACAAACTACTCTCCTCTACAGATAAGCTTGGCCACTTTGCTGGTATTCCAATTGTTACGCAAGCAGTCAATGCTGTAAATAGCACTGGGCTTGCACGTTTGGTGATGGAGGGCGCCTTGGGAGTAGATAAAAATGCTTGGATCCCTGAATATGCTCCTAAGACATTCCCGCAGCTAGCTGAGAAATCTGAAAATCTACCAGTGGTGGATGGAGTCAAGACGCCTGGAAAAGTCGCTATCTATGCCACCTGCTATATCAATTACAACGAGCCAGGCATAGGACAAGATCTCATCAAGATTCTGAAGCACAATGCTATCCCGTATGAGTTAGTGGATAAAGAAGCTTGTTGCGGCATGCCTAAGCTCGAGTTGGGTGATCTAGAGTCTGTGGCGCAGAATAAGGAAAAAAATATTCCGAAGTTGGCTAAGTTGGCACGTGAAGGTTATGCCATCTTGACCCCAATCCCATCATGCACCTTGATGTTTAAGCAAGAGTTGCCGCTCATGTTCCCAGATTGTGCTGATACGCAATTAGTGAAAGAGGCAATGTGGGATCCTTTCGAATACTTTATGGCACGAAACTCGGATAGCCTCTTGAAGAAGGACTTTAGTCAAGAGCTTGGACATGTGAGTTACCACATGGCTTGCCATTCGCGCGTTCAAAACATGGGTCAAAAAACTGCAGAAACTCTAAAACTAGTACCCGGCACTGAGGTGAATGTGGTGGAGCGTTGCTCAGGACACTCTGGTACTTGGGGTGTGAAGAAAGAGTTTCATGAAATGGCCATGAAAATTGGTAAGCCTGTATTTAGAAGAATGGCTGAGGAAGAGCCAAACTATATTAGCTCTGACTGTCAGCTAGCGGGTCATCATATTGAGCAGGGCATGGAAGAGTTGGGTTTACCTAAGTCTGAGATGGCTCACCCATTGACCTTGCTTGCAAAAGCATACGGTCTTTAATTTATACAAATAAAGGAAGATAGCAGTATGGGAATCATTACACGCGATAGCCTTTTAAGTCTTGAGACTTACCACAAAGAGCGTCCTGTTTTTCGTGAAAAGGCGATTAAAGAACGTCGCCTTCGTACTGTTCATCTTGGAGATCACGTAACACTGATTTTTGAGAATGAGTTTTTAATGCGCTATCAAATTCAAGAGATGTTGCGTGTAGAAAAAACATTTGAAGAGGCTGGCATCGAAGATGAGTTAAATGCCTACAATCCCTTGGTGCCTAGCGGTTCTGATTTCAAAGCCACGATGATGATTGAATATCCCAATGAAGCGGATCGTAAAGTTGCGCTTGCAAAGTTAGTGGGCATAGAGCACAAGATTTTTATTGAGATCGAGGGGCAGCCACGTGTCTATGCAATTGCTGACGAAGACTTGGAGCGCTCTACTGCCGAGAAAACTTCTGCAGTGCATTTCATGCGCTTTGATCTCACAGCGGATATGAAGATGGCACTAAAGGCTGGCGCTCAGATGATGGTTGGCTGTGATCACAAGGGCTATCCGATGCATGTACAAACCCTCCCTTCAGAAACATTAGCTTCGCTTGTTTCTGATTTGAGTTAGAGCGGATAGACCTTAAAGGTAATGAACGCCCGGTAAGGCGCATTGACGAATTACTTCGGCTAATTCATTCATTGCAGCAGCGCGTGGAAAGTTTTTCCGCCAGACGAGGCAAACTCGTCTGGTAGGAATAGGGTCCTCGAATGGAATATAGCGAATGAGCTGATCCGCAGATGCATTATCAGAGGCGGACGTTCTAGGCAGTACGGAAATGCCGATGCCGCTGGCTACCATCTGCCGAATAGTTTCCAGGGACGAGCCCTCAAAACTGCGCTGCTCACCAATCGTTGTTCCGGAGCCTAGGCGATTCAATTCTGGGCAAACACCAAGCACATGGTCTCTAAAACAGTGCCCAGTACCTAGTAGCAAAGTATTTTGCTCTTTCAGCTCTCGATGCGGAATTGATGTCCTATTTTCCCAAGGGTGACCTTTAGGTACTGCTACTAAAAAAGGTTCGTCATACAAATCAATTTGATTGAGCCCCGTGCTGGCAAAGGGATCTGCAATCACTATGCAATCTAAGGTGCCTTGACGTAGGACTTCAAGTAGGCGAACGGTGAAGTTTTCTTCTAAAAATAAAGGGGCATGAGGTAAGCGCTCTCGTGCAACCCGCACTAAGCTGGGCAGTAGATATGGTGCAATGGTGTAGATCGCACCCAGCCTGAGTGGGCCGGATAAAGGATCTTGGCCATGCTTTGCTAAGTGCTTTAAGGAATTGGCTTCTTCAAGCACTCTTTGAGCCTGATCCACAATCAGTGAGCCTAGGCTAGTCATTGCAACCTCGGTATTGGTACGCTCAAAGATTTGGGTATTGAGTTCTTCCTCTAGCTTTCTGATGGCTACTGATAGGGTAGGCTGAGATACAAAGCAGGCATCTGCCGCTCTTCCAAAGTGGCGTTCACGTGCAACTGCGACGATATAACGAAGTTCAGTAAGAGTCATCTATGTCCTAGTGCTAGTTGGAGGTATAGCGGATCTCATTCAACTATAGTGTAATTAAGGATTATCTTGAGCTGAGCCAGTTAGAAAATAAGTAGGTATTTACTAACTTATCTAATTTAATTACTTTGGCGCCTTAAGTGCATTGGCTCAGGCTAAATGAGGCTAGAATAGTTTCCCGCCAGGATAAAGCCAACGCAATACCCTATGCCAAAAGGAAGCCCCAGTGAGTTTGTTCAAAAAATCCCAGTCCATTAAGTTTTTACAACCGACCATGGAGTCTTTTGAGACCATAGTTGGGCCTGCAACTGAGGTTCACGGCAGGTTGGTTGCTAATGAGAGTCTACGAATTGATGGTCGCGTGATTGGAAACATCGAGGCCCGCCAAGGAAAGAGCGTCAGCATTGCGCTTGGAAAAACCGGGGTGGTGCAGGGTGATATCTACGCATTTCGGGTGTTAGTTGCAGGAAAGGTAGAAGGAAACATCTATGCTACCGAACGGGTTGAGCTGCACGAGGGGGCGGAAGTTCGAGGCGATGTTACTTACGGCCAGCTTGGAATTGAGCATGGCGCAAAATTAAATGGTTTGATGATTTCCAGGAATGGTGAGGAACCAGAAGGTGCTACAGATTCTGCATCAATTTTTCAAGCCAATTGGAGCAAGATTAAAAGCCAATAATTTTTAATGTATCTGGTTTTTACCCATAAATTCATCAATAGGGATAGTAGGTCATGGGATTATTTGACTTAATCAAAAGCGGACCTTTGCAGATGAGTCAAAGGCAATTTGATCAGTGCGTTTTTGATCACTATTGTGAAAGATTTAACTACGATAGTTTTCAAAATTTTTGGCATGCCGATATTTCAAACGCGGATGGAAGTGTTGGGAGATTGGTGGATCGCCTTTATGCATTTGAGAAAGATTTTCCAAAAGATAGTCTCTTGCATTCTCAGTTTGCAGAGGCCTCATTAATCATTGAAAAGTATTGGTTTAACACCTACGGCATTAGTCCAGAGTCCTTAAGTATTTTTTCTAATATTTGTACTCAAGCACGTCAAGCCCTTGAGGAGCAGTTGAGCTCTGAAGCCCCTCAGAATATGGAGACTGATCCTGAGCTGAGGGTCGATGGCTGTCAAAATTCACTGAAGACTTATCAGCAAAATCTGGCTCAAATGAATTTGCCTAAGTTTGATGATCTGACAAAGATTCAGTACTTCATGATGGATATGAATGAGTTGCTATCTGCCCCATTTAAATACAGCGGTAGTGTTTTGAAAGTGTTGGAGCAGGACTCTTATATGCAGGATGATGTCAGCTGGGGGCGTTGGACTCTCTTTAGAGACACCACTGGTTACACCGATGTTTGGATTGTGCGAATTGAGTCTGGAAAAGCAGAAGTGGTGAAAATGATTTCAAAGGTAGATGCAGATACCTACAAATTAGATGAGTCTCCTAGAGGCATCCAATTTGACTCGGAAATTTTTAAGGCGATCGATAAAACCCGTATCACGGCGTTTGATAACTCTGAATTTAATGACCCACCCCCGCCTTATTTTCAAATGCTATCGATGATGGATGCCGTCGGAGATAAACCTGATCGTAATTGATAGATAAAAAAATACCCCAATTAAGGGGTATTTTTGCAAGTAGTTACTACTTATTCATCATCGCTAGGGTTTGGACTTGAATAGCCTTGAGTAGCGGAGCTTGAATAACTTCCAGCAGATGGGCTTGCATCAATTACTCTTAACTCGCCACTGAGTTTGGCGCCTTTTTCAACGCTCATTTCTGCGTACTGAGTAAGACCGGTAATTTTGGCGCTAGAGCGAATATTTAGATTGTTCGTTACATGTAGACCTTGAGTTACTTCGCCACGGATCTCAACAATTTCCGCATTAATGCGACCGTTCACGATTCCAGATGTATCAACGAGTACTTCTTTGGTGTTGAGCTCGCCTTCAACTAGACCTGCAACCACTGCCATTTCCGGCACTTCAAAAGTGCCCTTGACAATGACACCCTCACCAACAAATAGTGAGCCTTTAGGATTGTTATCAGTCATATCAAATTTCCTGAGGTAATAAATATTGATTCATCATATAGCAATTAATCTGAGTTTTGGGACTGCTTCCTACTGGCTTGCCCTACATTGGAGCCTGTTTTTTCCCTGTTGTAGGAGTAGATAGCTCTGAAAACTGATCTTTCAACTCTTTAAGGGAGTTAATTTTGCTTTCAATCTGGGGAATTTGTTTTTGCAGAGCCTGAAGATTCTCGCGATAGTGGGCCTCGACCTCATCCATTTCCTTGCGCGTAATAACACCGCCCATTTCTTTAGTCA
>JBEGUE010000187.1:0-7815 GCA_041179045.1 Pseudomonadota bacterium | reverse complement strand
TTACGCATAGCAGGCAAATGGGTAAAGCCATCAGTCCTGCAGCGCTGTACACGTCCACCCTCATGATCAATCGAGATCAATACATCAGGGCGGAGCTTTTTAATTTCTGAAGTCAGTTTGGTAAGCTGCTTACGATTGGCAAAGTTTCTGCCAAACAAAATCACGCCACCGGTAAGGGGATGCAAGATACGACGACGATCCTCTGCATTCAACTCGAGACCAACAACATCTAAAGTAACTGGGCCTGGCTTCATGGTCAACTTAGTCATGCATTCCTCGAAATTTTTTAGTTTTATAGGTTTTGAGAGTTGTTTTATTTTTGCACTACGATGACATGGGCTATTGCCATGTCTTGCTCATCACTCACAGTAACCTGAGCTTCCCAATTTTTGTCCTGCATAAATTGTGCGAGTGCGCCTAAATATGATGTCACTGGCTTGCCGCTCGGTTCATTCAGTGTTTGGAGAGAACGCCAAGTCATCGGCATTCTCATACCTAAGCCAATTGCTTTTGAAAATGCCTCTTTTGCAGCAAAGCGCGTAGCTAAGAAGGCAATGCCCCGTTTATGATTTCTGGCCAAGCGATGTTTAAAAACCAACATCTCATCTGGTCCTAGGATTTTTTCAGCAAGGCGGCCATTGGTGCGATCGTAAGCAGCTTGAAGCCGCTCGATCTGCAAGATGTCTGTACCTATGCCAATGATCATTTGATATTGAATATTTTAAGTGTTAGCCCTGCCCTGAACCATCAGAGCTTTCATATCCATAATTGCTTTTTGCCAACCCTTAAAGAGTGCCTCAGCAACAATAGCATGGCCAATATTGAGCTCGGATAGCTCGGCAATGCCAGCAACTGGAATGACATTTCCTTCATGTAAGCCATGGCCCGCATTGACTCGTAAGCCAATGCTTTTTCCAAACTGGGCTGCTTTTCTAATGCGCTCGAGCTCTTGCTTCTTTTGATCACCAGCTAGATCGGCGTAACGACCAGTATGCAGTTCGACTACAGTGGCACCTACATCTTTAGCAGCTTGGATTTGCTTCTCCTCTGGATCAATAAAGAGAGACACCCTAATACCAGCAGCTTTTAATTGTGTAGTAGCAGCTTTGACTGCTTCGAAATGACCCAGCACATCTAAGCCACCTTCCGTAGTGACCTCTTCACGCTTTTCAGGAACAAGGCAAACGTCATGCGGCTGCACCCGACAAGCGATGTTGATCATCTCTGGGGTAACAGCGCACTCTAGATTCATACGCGTCTGAATCAAAGGGCGCAGCGCCATTAAATCTGCATCTTTAATATGACGACGATCCTCACGTAAATGTAAGGTAATTAAGTCAGCGCCAGCCTCTTCAGCCAAGCGAGCAGCTTTTAATGGATCAGGATAAATCGTGCCACGCGCATTGCGTAGCGTGGCAACGTGATCGATATTGACGCCAAGCTCAAGGATATTTGGAGCACTCATGCTGGTAGATTACTAGATTTTCTTGAGATCAATCAAAATCTGGCGTGTTGTGAGTACTTGATCCTGAAGGTGTAGACCCAATAAGAAACGCATCAGCTGCTTGCTCTCAGAAAGCGTTTCTTGATCCGAAAAATCACCCGCTGCGATGGCAAGGAGGGATTTACCACTTAAGACTGGCCAATGGCCTGGGTCATCTACTTGTACAGGCCTTACGCCACGCTCTGGTTGGTAGACATACTGTTCTTGTGAGATAGGAGCACTATGGGTTTCAACACAGTAATCCAATGCTGCCGCATATCCAGTCTCTTGTAAGAGTGTTAACTCAAACGGACGCAGAATTTCTTCTAAACCCTTAGATTCGAATTCGAGGTTCGATAAAGCGGAGATGGTGTCGGTGTAATGGTCGTAGAGTTTTTCGTAGTCGTCTTCACGCGCCAGAAACTTGACCAACAACTCATTGAGATAAAAGCCGCAGAGTAAGGCATCACCCACCAACGAGGGTGTACCACCAACCCACTCTGACTTCGTTAAAGTACGCAACTCGGACTTGCCGCTCCAAGAAACCAATAGCGGTTGAAAACGCTGCAAGACTGGACGCAATACCGAATGTGGGCGCTTAGCGCCTTTTGCAATCAGCGCCATACGGCCATATTGCCGTGTAAATACATCCAGAATTAAGCTAGTTTCCTTATAAGGAATGCTGTGTAATACAAAAGCGGGCTCGTCAGCAACACGAATGGAGGCCATGAATAATTACTCTAGTCCTTGCGCCCGTAATTCAGCACGATCATCTGCCCAGCCACGCTTGACCTTAACCCAGGTCTCCAGGAAGACTTTGCCGTCAAAGAGCTTTTCCATATCAATACGGGCGTCGGTAGAAATCTTTTTTAGACGTTCACCCTTTGCACCAATAATCATCGCCTTATGGCTATCGCGATCAACTAATATCGTTGCCGCGATACGGCGCATCTTGCCGTCCATCTTGAACTGATCAATGACTACTGTGCTGGTGTAAGGCAACTCCTCACCGGTGAAGCGGAAGACCTTCTCACGCAGGATCTCAGCAGCCAAGAAGCGCTCGCTGCGATCAGTAATAGTATCGCCATCGTAGACCGCCGGCGCCTCAGGCAAGTAACCCTCAAGCACGTCCAACAGTCTTTCAACATCTCCAGGACTCTTGGCGCTCATCGGCACAATTTCAGAAAACTCACACTTCTGGTCTTCATGACCGCCTAATTCACACCAAGGCTGACTCATTTCTTTCATGAAGTTCAGAAGGGCCTGATCACGCTCAGAAGGAGTCTGAAAGCGACTATTAAATAGATCTAATTTATTTAAAACCAAGACAACCGGTAAGTCGTCTGGCAGTAGTTTCAAAACCTTCTTGTCATCCTCACCAAAGTAACCAGCCTCAACCACAAAGCAAGCCACATTCACATCTTGCAAAGCTGTAGTTACCGTTCGATTTAAAGCCTTATTTAGGGTATTCATCAAACGCGTCTGAAAGCCCGGCGTATCAATAAAAATGAATTGCGCTTCTTCGCGATTCTGAATACCCAAAATACGATGACGCGTAGTTTGTGCCTTACGGGAGGTGATGCTGATCTTCTGCCCAACTAAAGCATTCAAGAGGGTCGATTTGCCCATATTGGGACGGCCAACAATGGCAATGGTGCCGCATCTAAACACGATTAGCCCTTCAGCTTAAGATTTAATTGTTCTTCGGTTGCCACTTTTTTTGCTGCCTTCTTTTTAGCGGACCGAGTCTTTTTAGGTTTACCCAGCGCCTGCGGCAAAGCCTTCAGTGCGGAGATGAGTGCTAGTTTTGCTGCCGCTTGTTCAGCCGCACGTCGCGAGGCGCCCTCACCCTTCACGGCAACCTTCAGGTTCGGTATTAAACATTCAACCTCAAACTGCTGATTGTGGGCTGCGCCACTAGTACCAGTGACGTTGTAGGTAGGCAGGGGCAACTGATAACTCTGTAAACATTCTTGCAACAATGTTTTATCGTCTTTACCCAAGGTCTTGGGATCCACGTTGGCCAGAATGATGGAATAGAGTTTGCGCAAACAAGCTTTAGCAGCATCAAATCCACCATCTAGAAATATGGCGCCAGTCACTGCTTCAAGCGTATCAGCCAAAATAGATGGGCGACGAAAACCACCGCTCTTGAGTTCGCCCTCACCTAAGCGCAGGTAGTCTGAAAGGGATAGTGTTTGAGCAATCTCATAGAGTGCCTGCTGCTTAACTAGATTAGCTCGCACACGAGAGAGGTCGCCTTCATCCAGATCTGAATAGCGCTCATAGAGCATTTCAGCAACAACGCAATTGAGAATGGAATCACCCAAAAACTCTAGGCGCTCATTATTTTTCTTGCTGTGACTACGGTGCGTCAGGGCTTGATTGAGCAGCTCTATTTTTTTAAACGTATAAGCTAGTTGCGCTTGCAGCGGAGTAGTTTCGATGACGGCGCGGGCGTTCATAACTTTATTCGAAGCCGCCTATGCGACCGAGATTTCCGAGGTTCAGCCAAACAAAGAATGCTCTACCAACAATATTCTTATCCGGTACAAATCCCCAGTAACGAGAATCAGCACTGTTATCACGGTTATCACCCATAGCAAAGTAATGACCCGCAGGCACCTTGCAAGTGAGGCCAGCATTAATATATTGGCAGTTTTCGAATCCAGGAAAACGCTCTGCAGGGAACATGCCAGCAGGGCGATCAGGGTCATTCAAAATCTCATGCTGATTGCCACTTAAGTCTGCAGGAAAAGACTCTCCAAACCGCTTGGCGTAACGCATGTTTTCTGGATCAAGATAAGGCTCGCCACCACTGTATTGCAATGGCTGACCATTTACAGTTAAGCGCTTGTCTTGATAAGTAATGGTGTCGCCTGGCAAAGCCACAACACGCTTAATGTAATCAATTGATTCATCGCGGGGATAGCGAAATACCACAACATCACCACGTTTAGGCGAGCCTAAATCAAGCACCTTCTGATTAATCACTGGCAAACGAATGCCATAGGTAAATTTATTCACCAGAATAAAGTCACCAATCTGCAGGGTTGGAATCATAGATCCCGAAGGAATTTTGAAGGGCTCCACAATAAATGAACGCAATACAAATACTGCGCAGATGACTGGAAAGAACCCAGCCGTGTATTCCAACCACAATGGCATGCGATCGATGCCGACTTTACGTCTTTGCGGAGCAAAGTAATAGCGGTCAGCAATCCAAGCGATACCAGAGACCACCACCAAGATAAAAAGGATGAGGGCAAAGTTCATTAGTCGTCTACCTGCAAAATGGCTAAGAAGGCTTCCTGTGGAATCTCCACATTTCCTACTTGTTTCATGCGCTTCTTACCTTCTTTTTGCTTCTCTAATAATTTGCGCTTACGAGAGATATCGCCGCCGTAACATTTAGCCAATACGTTCTTACGAAGTGCCTTGACGTTTTCACGGGCAACAATGTTGCTACCAATTGCCGCCTGAATAGCCACATCAAACATTTGACGCGGAATAATACCGCGCATCTTGGCAACCACTTCGCGACCACGATGCTGACTATTGCTGCGGTGAACGATCACCGATAGAGCATCCACTCGCTCACTGTTAATGAGGATGTCAACTTTCACCACATCGGCCGGACGATATTCCTTAAACTCGTAATCCATGGATGCGTAACCACGAGAGATGGATTTCATTTTGTCGAAGAAATCCAAAACAATCTCCGCCATCGGTAACTCATAGGTGAGCTTCACTTGGCGCCCGAGGTAATTCATATCCATCTGAATACCACGCTTACCAACGCACAAGGTAATAATCGCACCCACATACTCTTGTGGCATATATAGATTGACCGTCACAATCGGTTCAAGAATCGTATTGATCTTGCTAGCCTCAGGCATCTTTGATGGGTTATCGACCGATAAGATGCTTCCATCAGATTGCTCAACCTGATACACCACCGTTGGCGCAGTAGTAATGAGATTCATGCCGTACTGACGCTCTAAGCGCTCTTGCACGATCTCCATATGGAGTAGACCCAAGAAGCCGCAACGGAATCCAAAACCAAGCGCTTGTGACACCTCTGGCTCATACAAAAGTGAGGCATCATTCAATTGCAACTTCTCTAAAGACTCGCGCAGTTGATCATATTCACTCGACTCCACCGGGTAAAGCCCTGCGAACACCTGAGGCTTAACCTCTTTAAAACCAGGAAGTGGTGCTGTTGCAGGAATACGGCCTTGCTGCCCTGGGGTATGCGTAACCGTATCACCCACCTTAGCAGCTTTTAACTCTTTAATACCAGCAATCACAAAGCCCACCTGACCAGCAGACAGCTCTGGGCGATCTACCGACTTTGGACTAAAGACGCCAACATGCTCGACCAAATGACTTGAGCCATTGGACATCAAGGTAATTTTTTCTTTTGGCTTTAGGGTACCGTTAACGACGCGCACCAACATCACCACACCAACGTAGTTATCAAACCAAGAATCGATAATCAAAGCTTGCAAAGGATCTGTTGCACTGCCTTTTGGCGGAGGCACACGAGCAATCATTTCTTCAATGACATCCTGCACGCCTAATCCCGTTTTAGCTGAACAGGTCACCGCTTCAGATGCATCAATACCAATGACATCTTCAATTTCTTGTTTAGCACGCTCAGGGTCCGCCTGTGGCAAATCAATCTTATTGAGGACGGGTACAACTTCTACACCCAACTCCAGCGCCATGTAGCAGTTAGCAACTGTTTGAGCTTCAACACCTTGACTGGCATCGACTACCAACAATGCGCCTTCGCATGCCGATAAGGAGCGACTTACCTCGTAAGAGAAGTCAACGTGCCCCGGGGTATCAATCAAATTGATGTTGTAGGTTTTGCCGTCTTTAGATTTATAAGTCAGCGCTGCTGTTTGCGCTTTAATGGTGATCCCACGCTCACGCTCGATATCCATCGAATCTAGAACCTGAGCTTCCATTTCACGATCAGACAAACCACCGCAAAGTTGAATAATGCGATCAGCTAGCGTTGATTTGCCGTGATCAATATGAGCGATGATAGAAAAATTGCGGATTAAATCCATAGCGTCTTGTGTAGTCTTCAAAAAACGCCTTGTCAGAACGCACCACGATGATGCGCTGCAAAAAGTCGTCTTAAGGTGATTGTAATGGGTGGCGCCAAATTAACGCCAAACCCCCTTATTTCATCCAAAAAGCAAGGTTTTAGCTTATTTTGGTCTTACTGGAATAATCAGCGTGCTGTCAGCCCGACGAACAAAAACCGGAACCGACTTATTGGAGTCTAAGCCCTTCACAAGACCCTCAAACTGCTTCACCCCAGTAATATCGGCATCAGCAATTCGGATAATGACGTCCCCGGGACGCACTCCTGAGCGCGCTAGGGGGCCATCCCCTAGACCGGTAACCTCGACACCTCCGCGGATATTGAGCTCCTTTTTCTTGCTGTCTGAGGGCTCAGAAACTGCCACCCCAAGAGAATTCGTGTTTCCACCAGATGAACCTGAGTTATCAGACTTCTTCACAGCAGATTGACCTGCTTCGGTATCCACTACAGAAACCATCAAATCCTTAGTGGAGCCCTTACGCCAAACCTGTACGTTGGCGCTAGTTCCTGGCTTGGTTTCCCCGACGGCTCTTGGCAAGTCAGTCGATTTACCAATATCACGGCCATTGAAGCTCAGAATCACGTCCCCAGACTCAATGCCACCCGCTGCTGCCGGGCCACCTGGCTCAACATTACGTACAAAGGCGCCACGAGGCCTACCAAGACCTAGGCTCTCTGCAATCTCTTTAGTCATCTCACCCAAAGCGACGCCAATTCGGCCACGAGTCATTTTTCCATTAGTGCGCAATTGCTCCGCAACACGCATCGCCTCATCAATTGGAATGGCAAATGAGATACCCATATACCCGCCAGAGCGACTAAAGATTTGCGAATTAATGCCAATCACTTGTCCGGCGGTATTTAATAAAGGGCCGCCTGAGTTACCGGGGTTAACTGCTACGTCAGTCTGAATGAATGGCAAGTAGTCACCAGTATCACGACTCTTAGCAGACACGATGCCAGCAGTCACCGTGTTTTCTAGGCCAAATGGGGAGCCAATTGCCAACACCCACTCACCCACCCTTACTCGAGAAGAGTCGCCTAGTGGCAACTTCGGTAAATCACGCGCATCGATTTTGACAACCGCCATATCGGTTCGCTTATCCATGCCCAACAACTTGGCTTTGTACTCACGTTTATCCGTCAAGGTGACGTAGCTGGTATTCGCGCCCTCGACTACGTGGGCATTGGTCAACATTAAGCCATTGGA
>JBEGUE010000186.1:0-14088 GCA_041179045.1 Pseudomonadota bacterium | reverse complement strand
GGATTCGCTCCTGGAATGACGATAGTGATTTTCTTATCATCCACTCCAAACGATTCCGTCAGAGTGTGAGCCGTCAATGGACTATTTGTAATCACGTGATCCGCATATGAAAGTGCTGATCTCTCGCTGCTCTGAAGCTTGACTTGTTGATCTATAGTGAGACCAGACTCATAGGCCAATGGGTGGTGTATCAAAGCGATGATAGGGTGGTTGGTGGATGCTTGAGCAATAGCCTCTGGCATGACGCCAAGCGCTAAACCATCGACAACAATCGGCTTACCAGGCTGAATCTGAGATAAAAGTTGCCCTGCTTCATTGAGCATTTTCTGCTCTGGAAAAGGAAAGCCAGGGCCCAGACTCAGTAACTCAATATCCCAACCTTGCGCTATTAGCTCTCTGACGATATAGCGATCGTATAGGTAGCCACCGCTGACTGTTTGCAAATCTCCAGGGTATGCGAAAACAAAAGTATTCACGCATGAAGGAGTTGCAAGACTCAATGCAACTTACCTTCGTACCACGCTCTTGCTATATGCGATTCAGAAATAGTCACGCGAATGGCATATAGCTCCTCGATCGAGCGACCTAAACTATTGGCTTTTGCTGCTGCAGCGAGTTGCTCAAAGATGTATTTAGTTAGAAATTCTGTAGTTGTATTCACGCCTTTAAATTGCGGAAGATTATCTAGATTGACGTAATTCAAAGGCTTTAAAGTTGCCTTAAGAACATCTAAGGCGCAGCCAATATCAATCACAATGCCATTTTCATCAAGCTCTTGAGAAATAAAGGCAGCATCCACTACGAACGTGGCTCCATGTAAAGCTTGTGCCGGCCCAAAAACTGCACCTTTAAAAGAATGGGCAATCATGATGTGATCGCGAACTTCAACAGTAAACATGTATTTTCCTTATGGATATTGAATCAAACAGCACAGTGCAGAACTGCGAGCATTAAAGATCTGTGGCAGTTCTGATGGTAAGGCTTCAAAGCTGATCGGCTCAGTCAGGAGAACATCCAAACGGGGATCACTCAACATCCCCAGTGCGGTGGTGAGCCTACGACGATGGCTCCAGCGGGGTCTGCGGGATAGAGAGATATGTCCAACCTGACTAGACTGGAGTTTTAATTGGCGGCTATGAAAAGCGCCACCCAATGCCACATCAACCTTGTTCGAGCCATACCAGCTCAGCTCTAAAATAGTTGCCTCTTCGCCTGCTGACGCAATGGCAGTGGAGAGGCCAGCGGCGCTAGCGCTGCAATGAATCACCAAATCACAATCTTTTGGCGCCAATTCTGGGGAGCTAAACTGAACACCTAGTTTTTTTGCAATTGCTTCACGCTCAGGATTGATATCCACTAGGGTTACCTCAGCACCAGGAAGATGCCCACATAAATACGCGATTAAGCAACCAAGTACACCCGCTCCAATAATCACAATGCGGTCACCAGGCCCAGGTGATGCATCCCAAACAGCATTTAAAGCTGTTTCCATGTTGGCGGCTAGTACTGCACGTTGCGCTGGGATTTCTTTCGGAATCATCAGGACATTAGCGGCATCGGCTTGAAAAATAGATTGATGGGGCATGAGACTAAATACAAGCTGTCCAATCAATTCAGGAGGGCCAAGCTCGATCCTGCCCACATTGGAGTATCCATACTTGACTGGAAATGGAAGCTTGCCACCCATAAATGGTGCCCCCATACGAGTGTATTCACTCTCGGGAATAAGACCTTTAAATACTAGGGATTCTGTGCCACGACTCAGCGCACTAAATAAGGTGCGCACTTGCACACTGTTTTTAGGCAAGGGGCCAAGAATTTCTGAGCGAATCTCAATGCGCTCAGGGGCCACGTACCACAGGGATTGACTGACAACTGAGGTCAAAGAAAGATCCACGTAAAAATCCTTAGTGGGAAAAGTGAAAATGTGCTTGCTAACCTATACTGCTGATGCATTGTGCATAGTATAGGTGAGCTTACGACAAATTGAATACCTCAGTAAATAAACACCCCATAAAAGCAGTGTCGATTCGTCGAGTCATTTTCTGTTTACTTTTTATACTCACGTCCGCATCCATGCTGTGGCTTTTTTATCAGACGCTACATCTGCATTTTCCCACCCTCATCGTCTGGTCACTGGTAATCCTTTTTTCACTTACCTTACCTTGGATGGTAATTGGTTTCTGGAATGCGATTATTGGATTTTTAATTTGTCTTTTAGTAAAAAATCCACTATCGATCGTCCTACCTCGCAATATGCAAGACTGCGAAGATTGCCCCTTAGATAACTCTACAGCTCTTTTGTTGTGCATTCGAAATGAAGATCCATTCAGAGTAGTTCGTAACCTACAAATCATGATGGATAGCCTAATTAATGCAGGCATTGCAAAACATTTTCATATTTATATTCTGAGCGACAGCACTACAGAATCCACTAGGAAATCCGAGAGGCAGTTGTTCGAAAAACTGAATCAAGAGTATGGGCAACGAATTCATATTGTCTATCGCTGCCGTGAGAGTAATGAGGGGTATAAGGCGGGGAATATTGCCTCCTTTTGTCAGCAATATGGAAAATTACATGATTTTGCTATCACGCTTGATGCTGATAGCTTTATGACGGCAGCGGCAATGAAAAGGCTTGCCCAGATGATGCAATCAAATCCGCAACTAGGCATTCTTCAAGGTCTTGTTATTGGCCTGCCATCTAGCAGTGCTTTTACCCGGCTCTTCCAATATGGGATGCGCCTTGGGATGCGCTCTTACACCATGGGTTCAGCATGGTGGCAGTCTGATTTTGGTCCTTATTGGGGTCATAATGCAATGATTCGACTTGACCCCTTTATGCAGTTTTGCGCATTACCAGAAATCAAAACAGCCAAAGGGAATGTATTGCAGATACTCAGTCATGATCTGGTTGAGGCCGTACTAATGCGCCGCGCTGGTTTTGAGGTGCGCGTTTATCCATGCGAAGATAGTAGTTGGGAAGAAAATCCCCCAACACTCACAGAATATATTCGCCGCGATTTAAGATGGTGCGAAGGAAATCTTCAATATATCCACCTCCTCACCTTGCCTAATCTTCAGTTTATTAGTCGGATGCAGCTTGTTTTAGCGATCTTTATGTTTCTGGGTTCACCAGCATGGATCGCGCTGATCGTTATCTGTACTCTAGCTATCGCCACTTTTGCACCTATTGAAGAAACTACCAGCAAAGTTTATTTTTATACTTTCATTTGGCTCACCCTGTTAATGTGGTACCTGCCAAAAGTTGCCGGCGCTCTCAATGTCCTCATCAGCACAAAAGAATCGCATCGTTTTGGTGGTCGATGGCGCTTTATCATCAGCCTCACACTAGAAACCCTGTTTTCTTTGCTGATGACTCCAATAACCTGGCTTAATCACACTATTTTTATGGTGAATCTAGCCTTAGGACGTCAGGGGGGTTGGGCAGCGCAGGCGAGAGATGACCATACCGTCAGCCTTTCGAGTGCAATCAAGCAATTTTGGCCACATACAGTACTGGGAATTGCTTTAACCTTGACGCTGTATCTTAGCTACCAAGAAGCCACCTACTTTGGACTATTATTTTTTGGCGGTCTATTGATGTCGATACCTTTAGCAGTGATAACGTCACAGTCCTGGTTGGGCAATCTCATGATGAAATTTCAAATCCTATCTTCCCCAGAGGAATTTGTTAAGCCGGAGGAACTCATTCCTCTTCGACTAAAGGCTTTTCATTATCAAGATACTGACCAATAGCATTAATGAGCCTCATAAAAATATACACACGTGCATTAAAAAAGCTGGGCTCTGATAGCGCTTTGGCCTGGATATTGGCGTTTGCCAATCTAACGCTTGCTATTACTCTTTTTGCCGAACCCATATTGTTTGGAAAGGTCATCAACACTCTAGCAAATACTGAAACTTCTCAAACAAGCTCATTGTGGAATGCTGTTGCACCTTTGTTATTGATTTGGATACTTTTTGGTTTTTTTACTATTGCCACCTCAACGCTCGTTGCCCTGTTTTCAGATCGTTTAGCTCATCGCCAACGACACAAGATCTTCGGTGAGTATTTTGAGCATGTATTGCATATGCCTCTGAGACAGCAATCTCAAACCCACTCTGGTCGGCTAATGAAAATCATGCTTGCAGGAACAGATACGCTATGGTGGCTTTGGCTGAGTTTTTTTCGTGAGCATCTAGCTGCATTTATTTCTCTCATCATATTGATTCCATTGGCGCTATATATGAATTGGCGACTAGCTTTGGTACTCATTGGTCTCTGTTTATTTTTTGGGTTACTCACACATGTCATCTTGCGCAAGACTCAAGATCTTCAAAAAGCAATTGAAAGTCATCATTCAGATCTAGCAGAATTAGCCTCTGATACGCTCAGTAATATTGCACTAGTACAAAGTTTTTCAAGAATTCAGGTGGAAGTAAAAGCCCTGCAAGGGATTAGCCAGAAAGTCCTTAATGCGCAATTACCTGTTCTTTCATGGTGGGCAGTAGTCACAGTACTAACAAAATCCGCAACCACACTGAGCATTCTTTGCATCGTTGTTTTGGGGTCGTGGTTATATGCACAATCACTCATTACTATAGGTGAAATCGTTACATTTATTGCCTTTGCAGGCATCTTTATTGGTCGACTAGAACAAATTGTGACATTTGCCAATAAATTGGCTGCAGACGCGCCCCGATTACAAGAGTTTTTTGAGGTCTTAGATACATCGCCAGATATCCAGAGCATTCCTGATGCAATAGATCCAGGCAGATGTAAAGGCTTGATCGAATTTAATGAGGTTTGCTTCAGCTATAACAACCGGCACAAAGCGATTAATGGCTTAAGTTTTACTGCAAATCCAGGCGAAACCATTGCCCTAGTTGGCGCTTCTGGTGCAGGCAAATCTACTGCGCTTAGCCTACTGTATCGAGCTTTTGATATTCAGTCTGGGCAGATCTCCATAGACGGTATTGATATCAAAAATTTTGAACTATCGGCACTACGCAGAAACGTTGGCGTAGTCTTTCAGGAGCCACTGTTATTTAATCGCTCTATTGCCGATAATCTTCGCGTTGGTGCACCGCATGCAAGTGAGGTGGAGATGCGAATAGCCTGTGAGCGCGCACAAGCCCTTGGCTTTATTGAAAGACAAGCAGAGGGTTTTAATACCATCATCGGTGAAAGAGGACGCATTTTATCGGGGGGCGAAAGACAACGCCTCTCCATTGCCCGCGCTTTACTAAAAGATCCGCCCATTCTTGTGCTAGATGAGGCCACAAGTGCATTAGATGGCGCTACTGAAGAAAGCTTAATACAAGCAATGAGTGAAGTCATGCGCACTCGGACTACTTTAGTCATTGCACACAGACTAAGCACCATTAAGAATGCAAATATGATTCTAGTTATGGAGGCCGGAAAAATTATTGAGGCGGGTAGCTACCAAACTCTTTATCAAAAAAGCACCCGCTTTTATGAAATGGTGAATATTCAGCTAGGATTTAAACAGTGACAATCAACACTCTACTCATTTCATTTGTGCACCCTTTATGAATACATTCTCAACGGATTGGTTAAGTTTGCGTGAAAGCGTAGATCACCGCTCAAGAAACTCTCTTTTGCAAGAGAAAGTGATCAACTATCTAAATCAAATTGCAAGCTCAAAAGACGATGCCATTCAAATAATAGATTTAGGATCAGGTACTGGCTCCAATTTAAGGGCTCTGGCACCACTAATTCCTCATAATCAAAAATGGACTTTGATTGATTATGACCCCCTACTTCTCAACTCTGCTCGTCAAAAGCTGTGTGCTTGGGCAGACAATACTATTTCTGATGATTGCACTTCGGTCAAACCGCTTACCCTAATTAAAAATCAACGCCAAATCACTGTACATTTTGTACAGCATGATCTTGCCCAACATCTCCCGGCAGTGCTGTCTGAGCCAGCAGATTTAATTACTGCTGCAGCATTTTTTGATTTAGTTGCATCTGATTGGTTGGATCAATTTTCTAAATTATTACAAAGCCCTCTTTACACAGCGCTTACTTATAATGGCGATGAAAAATGGTTCCCAACAGATCCAAGTGATACTGAAATCCTCAAAGCATTTCATTCTCATCAAGCGCGGGATAAGGGTTTCGGCCCTGCCGCAGGACCTCTAGCTTTGAGTAAATTAAAGCACTTATTAAAACAGCGGGGCTTTCAGGTTGATACTGGCCCGAGCCCATGGATGCTTGGGCAGTATGACTCCTCATTAATTGCACAGTTAGCATTAGGTACTGCCAAGGCGGCGGCAGAAACTAAACTAGTTCCCCATGAAACGGCAGATCAATGGGGCGTGCGTCGCTCTCAATCCCAACAATGCGAGATTGGGCATGACGATTTATTTGCTATATGCAGATAGAGTTGACTCTATGCCCCTAGAAAATCAAACGCAAATCTTAGCTAAAAGCGTTATTTGGCAATAAAGAAATAATTTCCTCATCAGTTTTATACCCTGAGATTGGCATAAAACTTTTAGGGGAAAAATCTTTTTCACCGATTAACATTGCTGGCAAGCCTTGGAAGCCATAGGTCTTAAACTCGAGCTCATCCGCCATCACATGTTTAGTCAGCTCACCAGCATCAAGAGCCTGTCTTAAGAGTTGGTCATCAATTCCGCTCTGTATAGCAATCTGCATGACGATCTCTTCATCGCTGATATCAAGTCCCTGCAAAAAGAAGGCATCGAATAGCGCTCTCGCAAGCTTTAACGATAGTCCTTGAGAATTTGAAAAATAAACGCTTTCCTGTGCAAGCCAGGTATAGGTTAAAAATTTAGGCGTGAGTAAATTAAGGCCCTCTTCTGCAACTATCGGCTCAGACCTAGCATCCTCGAGATTAGCAATATACGCTTGCGAAGGAGGAATTTTTCCCTCTAATGGACTTAATTCAAAAGCCCTCCATACGATTTCAATCTGATCTTGATATTTTGCTTTGAGCTTAGTAAGTGCAATAGTTTGAAGGTAGGAGTAGGGGCATTCGAAATCAGCCCAGACCTGAATCTGAATCATGGTATTTTTACCTTAAGTGATGAATTACATTCACCATATTATTTAAATGCGTCTTGCTAGCGAAACTGCTAGCGCTGAACCTCTACCTACCATAGCGCACCACAACCTCAGAGCCAACGGTATAGAGGTAGAAGCTTTTAAGCTTGCTTCATTTTTATGGTCAATTTCATCGGCCTGGCAGCGTATCAACAGCTTAAGCAATTGCTCATTACCACCCTGTTTTTGTAGATGGTCAATCTGCATTTGATAATGCTGTTCTACAAATGTTTCAACCGCCGCAATAGTTGCATAGACTGCTTTTCTGCCAAAAAGTGCCGGTATTGCACCAGTTAACCAACCCGCCAGACGCCAAGGTCCGAGCAAATGGCTGCGATACTTTGCTTCTAAAACGCCTTCTATTAAATGCAAATGCTCTGTCTCGGTGCTCCTATGGTTTTTTGCAAAACAGATGAGCTCCTGATCTTGACGTAATGTCGCAACTGCAACGATCCCCCTGTAAATGTAGACAGCACCCGTCTCTCCGGCATGATCAGAGCGTAACTCTTGCTCGATATATGGCGAGTAAGCAGCTTGACTATGCTCAATCACGGCAGTCATCTTAAATAGGCCCTGATATAACTTACTATTTCGTCATAAAACTGTCTCATCCTTTGTATCAATCTCATGTTTTGTTATCTAGGGTAGTTACCAAAATCTAATGGGGGGCGGGGTCTTGCTTTCCCGCTCTTTACATCTTTGCTTGGGCTTGTATTACGCCTAGCGTATCCCGCCTTAAAAAATGTACTGAAGTCCATCTACAGACCTTGGGTACAAGTTGGAGGTAAGTCATTCTCTACCTACCAGGGCTTTCTCGCATAAAACTACTAATCAAGGGGTTTTTATGGCTCTGCACCATTAAAGAATGAGGCGCATACTAACTAAGTATTAACCCCAATATACCCTAAAGGAGCTCTAAATGAATAAGTTCAAACAGTTTTTTACTAATTTAGTCCCAGCCTTATTAGATGCTCGCAAAGCCTACGCAAAACGTCATTTAAACCACCTATTAGGATCATGATTTTTGAATAAGCAATCCCCATATGCGGTGAATCGTCTTTCGCTTTAGGATGAAGATTGTCTAGTCATAGATAAGTCTGATCTGGATATTTATGGAAGAATAAGCATTAGTTAGATTCAAAAAGGAAACATACTATGTCAGCGTTTCGTGCACTCCTGCTATTTACCTATTTGTCTGTCATGGCCAACCAGTCTATTGCACAGGTAATTTCTAAAGACTATCAGAAAGATTGTGCTCGCGAACAGGTGGCTGAACACAAAGGTGCAAAAGGCAAAGCCCTAACTGAAGAGGACTTCACAGCTTATTGCGCTTGCCAAGCTGAGTTCATCTCTAAAAATGCATCCAACCGACAGGTCAATGAATTACTAATGAATCCAAAGGCGAAGCCTGAGTGGTTAAAAGTAATTGAGTTAAAGGCAATGAAATCCTGCATTGCCTCTGACTCGAAGATAAGTACTTAATAAATCCTTAAGGGATATTTGATAAGCATCATCTCAGCTAACAGCCAAATACATGGATAACTTTGGGCCCGTGATCTTAATTGAAGTGGTGTTAGTTTTTGGAGGCGTTTTACTATTTGCCTGGTGGCAGTTACGTGACCTGCGGAAAGAGCGGGAAAAACGTCAACAGAAAATAGAATCAAACGAAGATTAAGAATGTACGTCATTCTTCTCGATGTGGGGGTCCCAGCCTTCAATCACTCGGTACTCCAATTAAAATAGCGCCATCTGTGAGGGATCGGCGCTGGTTTTTTTCTTCGAAACCCTTGGCTGACTTGACTTCACACTCTTTTGCCTTGGAGCTGCCTGCACTGCGTTCGCCTTACGGCCCGCTCGAATCTCAGTTACTGCAGCTTTTGCTTCTTTATGCACCCTCTGATAATCCACCAGTGGTGTTGGATAAAAATAATCTGCAGTCCAGCCTGCCTGCTCTCGCAAGTTTGGCGTCATTTTCCAAGGCTCATATATCCAAGTTTGACTTACCTGCCTAAGCTCTGGCACCCACTTTCGAACAAAATGTCCATCAATATCTAAATCTACAGCTTGCGATACAGGGTTGTAGATTCGCAATACTGTATTGCCCATCATGCCACTTTGCATTTGTATTTGCGGGTAATGTATACCCGGCTCGAAATCTACAAACAGCGTTGCTAAAAAATTAGCTACGGGTTGCCAAGGCAAGGATAGGGAATAGGTTGCAGTAGACACCAGCATGGCACGCATTCGAAAATTGATCCAGCCTTGATGGTGCAAGAAGCGCATGCAAGCATCTACAAGAGGCCATCCAGTATTGCCAGTTGACCAGGCATCAAACTTAGCCTGATCAAAAGGTCGCTCCAATTGAGTCATCTTAGACATAATAGGGAAAAGCTCCATGCCTGATCGACTCTCAAATGATTGAATCCAATGACAGTGCCACCAAAGCCTGCGCGAGAATGCCGCTAAGCTTTTCGCCCATTGACGACTTGGTGCGTACTCTTGCCGATCTGCAGTGCGTTGAGCGATTTCTCGTAGACTGAGACAGCCATATGCAATGTACGTACTCAGTCGCGAGCAGGCAGCTTCAGCAGTAATAGGGGAACTAATTGAGCCGCTGTATGCTTCGCCGCGCCCAGTTAAAAAATCCTCTAATACACTCAAGCCCACATTCCTACCGCCTGACTGCCTACCTAGACAAGAATAGCTATCCTGACAAACATCGGCCGGTAAACTATCAATAGATAGGCCGCCTATTATCTGTCTAAATTGAGCTTGCTGAGGAGTCTCGAATAATGGCATTGAAACCCACTTAATCCAGTGCTCCATAAACGTATTATTTCTAGAGCTAATTGGGCGGCATACGCCATTTTGAGAATACTCATACCAGTCTACTCGGCGGGCTTGACACCATCGTAAGACAGCAAGATCACGCTTATAGGTCCAATCAATACCAGTTTCTATATGACTATGTAATGTGAATGAACCACTCTCCTCTTCTAAGGTTTGCAAAAACTCCAAAACACTACCTTGATGAATCAGCAGAGTTGCACCAATTGCCTGAAGCTGCTTAGATAGATCAAGCAGAGATTCACGAATAAAGTGCCACTGTCGATTGCTTGTGTTACCAAGCTGCCAGTACTCTGGCTCGATCACATAGAAGCAAATAGTCGGGCCAGCCTGACAGGCACGAAAGAGAGCCTCGTGATCAAATGTCCGAAGATCGCGCTTGAACCAGACTGCTTGTAATGACACGAAAGAAATCCAAGTAAAAATTGAATTTCCACTGTAACAGTAGACTGAATTAAATGCAGAGATGCCAATATGTCAGGTATTTGCGCAGGTTGGCTTTTATTAGACTCATTACGTCATCGTAAAAAGCGATAATACGTATCAGCCTGATATTTGCAGTATCTTCATAAAAAACCTCTTTATTTTGATGCTGAAGTGAGCCTCTTGTTGCCCCCGAAGATTTACCTGAAAATACCGTATGTCCCAATTTTTAACCGACGACCATCTTCTTTATGATCCGCACCCACCTACGTCGACCTTGGCTCAGTGGTTGGAGGAAAGCAATGGTGTTACCCGTCAGATTTTGGCTAGCCTTACGCCAGAAGAGTGCTTAGTACCCCAGCTCGATATTCTCAACCCCCCGCTTTGGGAATTCGGGCACTTGACCTGGTTTCATGAATTCTGGGTTCATCGCGATGGCCAAGAGAGCAAGCCGTCAATCATGAAGGATGCCGATTACCTATTTAATTCTTCAGAGATGTCTCACCAAGATCGTTGGTCCACGCCAATGCCGTCCTTAGATAGCCTGCTAGATTACAACTACAGGGTCATTGGAGATACACAAGAGTTACTGCGGAAACCGATCGACAATAAAGCTGCTTACTTTATCCAGCTAGCGATCTTGCATCAGGATATGCACAACGAGGCATTTGCCTATATGTGGCAGACCATGGGGCGCTCTATACCTTTTACCCCCATCACTAATACGACCGCACTGGAAGCCAACACCCAAACTTGGATTCATTTTCCGAAATCAACGATACAAGCCGGCTCTGAACAAGGCTCTGGCTTTATTTTTGATAATGAAAAGTGGGCTTACTCTATTGATCTCCCCGCATTTGATATTGCAAGTACGCCCGTCACTAATGGTGACTATCTAGACTATCTGGAGTCACCAAATAATCTTGCCCAGTCCATGCCTATCAGGCCACCACTTCATTGGAAAAAAGAAGGGGGCGTTTGGTTGGAGCGAATGTTTAATCAATGGTTGCCCTTAAATCGTGCATCTGCTGTACGCCACATCAACTACCTAGATGCTCAGCGTTTTTGTGAATATCATCAAGTACGTTTGCCTAACGAACATGAGCTCAGCCTACTCATGTCGCAGAAACAGGGGGCTTGGCAATCATCTAATTTATGGGAGTGGACTAGCAGCACCTTTGCACCCTTCCCAGGATTTAGCGCCGATCCCTATGTTGACTATTCACAGCCCTGGTTTGATGGTAGTCATCAGGTACTCAAGGGTGGTAGCCCGTTTACCCCCGATCGCTTGAGAAGGGTGGCATTTCGTAATTTTTATCAAACCCACAGAAGCGATCACTTTTGCGGCTTTCGTACGTGTTTACTCTAAATTGAGTAAGCTCATATTGTTTCGGCAATCCCCACCTTTAATTTACATTCTAAATTTTTATGACTACACCTTATAACGGCCGCCTTACCTCTCTATCTCACGGTGGAGGCTGTGGCTGCAAGATTGCACCTGGCGTCTTAAGTGACATTCTTAAGGCATCCCCGATGCGCAATCTACCCGCCGCTTTGTTAGCGGGTTCTGATAACAACGAAGATGCTGCTGTCTATCAGATTAATGAAAATCAGGCGATTGTTGCTACGACGGATTTCTTTATGCCAATCGTAGATGATCCATTTGAGTTTGGCCGCATTGCAGCCACCAATGCAATTTCTGATATTTACGCAATGGGTGCGCAGCCCCTGTTTGCACTCGCCCTACTAGGTATGCCGATTCAAGTATTGCCTTTAGAAGTGATCCAGCAAGTGACTGCTGGCGGGGAATCCGTCTGTAATGATGCGGGCATCATGATTGCTGGTGGCCACTCGATTGATACGGTAGAGCCAATTTATGGGCTCGTCGCCATTGGTGTAGTCGACCCCAAAAAATTGAAACGCAATAGCGGTGCTCAAGCAGGCGATAGCATCATCCTGAGCAAGCCTTTGGGCGTAGGAATTCTTTCTGCAGCACTCAAAAAAGAAGTCCTCTCTGATGCAGGCTACCAAGAGATGATCGCCCTCACCACCAAGCTCAATAAACCCGGTGTTGCACTCTCCCAGCTAGATGGCGTTCATGCCTTAACCGATGTCACTGGCTTTGGCTTGGCAGGTCATTTACTAGAGATGGCCAGAGGCTCCAATTTAATGGCTCAGATCCAATGGGATGCCATTCCAGTTGTGCAGGAAGCAATTGAGCACGTCAAAGCAGATATCTTTACAGGTGCGTCTACGCGTAATTGGGCTGGCTACGGTAAAGAAATTCAGCTCGCAAGCAATTTAGGGCTTTGGCAACAAAATGTGCTGACTGATCCACAAACCAGTGGCGGCTTACTGATTTCTTGCGCACCAGAGCAAGAAGCTGAAGTCCTCTCGATCCTCAATTTGGGTGGCTTTGCTAGCGCCCAGAAAATCGGTCAGTTTGTAGCAGGCTCTGGCTTGTCTGTCGCTTAAAAAATTTATTTAATGAAAAATATTTTGACTGAAGAGCTACTGATTAGTCTTAGCGCTGATCAGCCATCGATATCGCCAAAGTTTTTTTATGACGATATCGGCTCACATCTTTTTGATGTCATTACGCTCCTCGAGGAATACTATCCAACTCGAACAGAGAAATGGATCATGGATGCCTATCGGCGCGAGATTGCTGATGCAGTAGCTCAGTGTGACGTTTTAGTGGATCTAGGTGCCGGTAATTGCGCCAAAGGTAGTCAGCTCTTCAATAGCATTCAGCCAAAACAATATAGAGCGCTCGATATTTCAAAAGAATATTTAGAGGCCGCCGTTGCTGATCTTCAAAAGCAGTTCCCTCAAATTGAGATGTCAGCGCACGCCATCGATCTGAGTTTGCCGCTAGCCTTTCCTGAGCTTCAGGCACTTAGAAAAGTATTTTTCTACCCGGGCTCTTCAATCGGTAATTTTGATCCCGAAAAGGCGGATCAGTTTTTTGTGAATCTTGCTCATGAGTGCTATGGAAATGGCGGACTTTTAATTGGTGTCGATCTGGTCAAGGATACTGAAACCCTACACCTTGCTTACAATGACCCCTTAGGAGTCACTGCTGCATTTAATTTAAACGCGCTGCTCAATGTCAATCGACTCATTGGTAGTAACTTTGAATTGCAGGATTGGGAGCACTACGCTTTTTTTAACACCGCCCAGTCCCGCATTGAAATGCACCTACGAGCTCGCTCTGATATGCAGGTGACTCTACCTAGAGATGGAAATCAGGATCATGTTATTTCTTTTAGTGCAGGTGATTTAATTCATACTGAGAATAGTTACAAATATACTCAAGAAAATTTTGTAGAAAAACTTCGTCGCGCTGGATTTACTAATATCCAATGCTGGACCGATCCAAATAAGCACTTTTTAGTTTGTTTTGCAAACGTCTAATGAATGCTTAGCCTAAGCTAGAAGTAGTGAAATCATCAGCTCTTGAATGGATTGCATCTCTCGGTCAGGACTCACTAGATCTTTACGAATCTCAATCTGTTTTTTTATGGCGGAGTAAAAATCAGGCATAGTTTCAGCACGAGACAGCACGTTTGCAAGCGCGGTCTCATTACCGACTGGATAGTAGCCAAGATAGTCATCTCCAAGCAGACCTCGATTACCTGGAATATCTGAAGCGATCACTGGTACACCCAGCGCAATTGCCTCTGAAACCACATGAGCTCCGCCCTCCATCCGACTAG
>JBEGUE010000185.1:0-9371 GCA_041179045.1 Pseudomonadota bacterium | reverse complement strand
CTGCGGTGTAAGCGTACTTACCAAAAGTGGTAACCACGCCCGACTGACCCTCTTGAATGATGTAGAAGCCACTAAAAATCCACAGCAACATAACACCGCCCGCAGCCATGATCACCGTGACTTTGGATCCAAAGGGGTTGGTGAAATTGAAATTGGGTGCATTAAAGCCACCGCCGCCACCGCCACTATTGCCGCCACCATTGCCTCGCTGAGATGGCGGAGGAATATCCGCACTGTTTGGTTTATTTGCCGGTGAGCTTGATGTAGAGCCTGGCTTTTTCTTGCCGCCAAAAATACCGCTCAGGCGGTCATTAAAGTCGCGCCACAACTCATCCAAGTCCGGCGGGCCATTTGGTCGCGCAGGCTGATTCTGAGGTTGGGTCTCAACAGGCTTATCCGACCCAGGATTAGCAGGATCTACTTTAGGAGTCTGGTCAGAACCTTGACCCTCTTTGGCATCTTTAGATCCGCTACCTTGGGCACTGTTACCCCAGCCTGGATCATTGACCGAAAACAGTTCGAGAAATTTACGCATCGTTTGGTGAGTACTTACGGTTAGGGATCGGATTAAATTCGGAAGTTTCTGGTCGTTCTGGTAAAGGAGCTAAAAACTCGTCTGGGTTCATTTGAACTTTGGCGCGATTCTGCTCGACCCTTATTCTATCAGTCATTTGAGAGCATTCAGCAAGGGCTGATCGCAATAAATCAAGGCCTAGGCCTGTCTTGGCAGAGAGGAAAACCTGACTCGGAATTCCCTCGGAATCGCGAACCAGGACAGCCCCTTCCGTAAAGGTCTGAGGCATCTGGTCAATCTTGTTCATGATCTCGATACGGGGGATGTCGTCAGCCCCAATTTCCCGTAAAACAGCCTCAACTTCGGCCTTTTGCTCCCTTGCGACTGGGCTACAGGCGTCAATTACGTGCAGAATCAGGTCCGCATGAATCGTTTCATCCAGGGTGGCCCTAAATGCCTCCACCAGCTGGTGCGGTAACTCTCGGATAAAGCCCACTGTGTCGGAAACTACAATTGAACCCACACCATCCAAATGAACTTTACGGGAGGTGGTATCCAGGGTTGCAAACAGCTGATCAGCTGCATAAGTCCCTGCTTTTGTAAGGGAATTAAACAGGGTGGATTTACCAGCATTGGTGTAACCAACTAGAGATACTGAAAAAACGTCCCTTCTGTTACGAGCCCTTCTTTGGGTTCTTTGCTGGCGCTGAAGCTTCTCTAGCTCAGCTTCTAAGCGCTTAGCCTTGGTTGCCAGCATCCGCCGATCGAGCTCCATCTGGGTTTCGCCTGGGCCGCCACGCACACCAATACCGCCGCGTTGACGCTCCAAGTGACTCCAAGCTCGAACTAATCGGGACATGCGATAGCGAACCTGGGCCAACTCAACCTGCGTTTTACCAATATGGCTTTGTGCTCTTTGGCTAAAGATATCCAAAATCAGACCCGTACGGTCCATCACATGAAAGCCAATATGGCGCTCTAAATTGCGTTGCTGGGTTGGGGAAAGCGGATGATTAAAGATGACCAATTCGGCACCTTGCTCTTCCATCGCTTTTTTAACTTCGTTCGCTTTACCTGAACCAATAAATAAAGCAGGATCAGTTTTACCCTTGCGGGCAATCACGCTACTAATAGGTATGGAGCCTGCGCTCTGTGCAAGCAGGCTGAGCTCTGCCATGCTGTCCGCAAAATCTTCGCGGCCTGTATCGACACCAACCAGAACGGCACGCGCCGCATCTACACCCGTTTTAAACAGAGCTAACTTCTTCCGTGCGGAACTCCACTGCACGAGCAGGAACAATCGTAGAGATAGCGTGTTTGTAGACCATCTGAGTTACGGTATTGCGCAAGAGCACTACGTATTGATCAAACGATTCAATATTGCCCTGCAGCTTAATACCATTTACGAGATAGATAGAGACAGGAACGTGCTCTTTGCGCAGGGCATTGAGGAAAGGATCCTGTAGTAATTGGATTTTGCTGTTATTCATACTGCTCCTTAATGATTTTTATTTGTTGCTGCTATTTTGGGAGTCTTGCTTTTTTATTTATCTTTCTACTGCCCACATCTAGTGCTTACTTCTACCACTTACTTCTACTGTCTACTTCCAACATAAGGGGTCTGATAGTCAGAAATCAAGCACCCTTACTTAAACACAATTAAAACTGTAGCGCTATTTTTACTTTTTTACTTCTTTTTACCTTTTTTACCCTTGTCCGCATCAACATAGGGGTTTTTAGCTGTATTCATCTGAATACGCAAAGGGGTACCGCGCAACTTGAAAACCTCTCTAAAGCGACCTTCTAGGTAGCGCTTGTAGCTATCAGTTACACCGCTCAAGGATGTGCCATGAATCACCACAATGGGAGGATTCATACCGCCTTGGTGGGCGTAGCGCAATTTTGGACGACCCATACCTACACGCTTAGGCTGCTGGTGCTCAATAGCATCCTGCAAAATACGAGTCAGTTTCGGGGTTGGTAATTTGGCCATCGCTGCGGCATAAGCCAAGTCAACGTCCTTAAATAACTCTTTAAGACCGGTGCCCTTTTTAGCGGAAATCGGATGTACGTTTGCAAAATCAAGGAAGCGCAACTTTTGAGCAATCTCCAAACGCGCGCGCTCTTTAACGTAAGAATCAAGACCATCCCACTTGTTCACAGCAACAACCAATGCACGCCCTGCCTCCACGATAAATCCAGCGATATGAGCATCTTGCTCAGAGATATCCTGCTGGGCATCGAGCATCAGAATGACCACATTGCAATCAGCAATCGCTTGCAATGTTTTAACGACTGAGAACTTCTCAATCGCTTCAAATACTTTTCCACGACGGCGCAGACCTGCGGTATCTACCAGGATATAAGGCTTGCCATTGCGCTCAAACGGAACTTCAATCGCATCACGCGTTGTACCTGGCATATCGAATGCAATCACGCGCTCTTCACCGATCAATTTATTGATCAAGGTAGATTTACCAACGTTAGGACGACCCACCACCGCAATCTTCATTGGGCGATTAGGATCGTTTTCTTGTTCTTCTGGTTCTGGCTCTGGAATGCCTAAAGAATCCAATGCATCATCAATCAAACCACGCACACCATCACCATGCGCCGATGAGATCGGAAATGGCTCGCCTAAACCCAGCTCATGAAAGTCAGCAGTGACCACGCCAGACTGCATGCCTTCAGTTTTATTCACTGCCAGAATGATTGGTCTACCCGTCTTGCGCAAGAAATCCGCAATCACGCGATCTTGAGGAGCCATACCTAAACGGCCATCCACCAAGAAAATGATGATGTCCGACTCAGCAACAGCCTGTTTGGTTTGCTTAGCCATCTCAGCCACAATGCCGGTCTTGGCTACGGGCTCAAAACCGCCGGTGTCTACGCAAATAAATGCACGTTCGCCAATGCGGCCTTTACCGTAGTGACGGTCACGGGTGAGGCCCGAGAAGTCAGCAACCAAAGCATCACGTGAACGCGTTAAACGATTAAAGAGTGTGGATTTGCCAACGTTAGGACGACCGACAATAGTAATTACTGGATTCATTTTGGACTGTACGCCGCTAGTTTTCCACCTTGAGACTGAACCAAGATGAGGCCGTTCACCGCAATCGGTGCGGCTGTGATGGGACTACTGTCATGACGAATGCGTGCCAGCATTTCACCATTTGCTTGTGAGAGTGCATGCACATAACCTTGCGCATCACCCACGAGTAATACTTTACCAACAGCCATCGGCTCACCAACATCTCTAAATGTCAGCTGTGTGTTTTCCCAAGCCTGCGAACCATCCTTGACCGCAAATGCAGTGACATAGGATTTTTCATTTGAGGAAAAAACCAAATCAGGACTTTGTGCTGTGCCGGTGTAGCTTGAATAATCTTTGAACCAGAGTAAATTACCTGTGCGCGCTTGACCACAACCTATACGGCCCTGATAAGACACGGCGCAAATAATTTCGCCTTCCATACTTGGTTTAGCGGTTACATCATTGAGGCGCTCAATTTCAGAAAATCCCTTTGGAAACGAAACCGGTGTTTCCCAAACGAGTCCCCCGTTGGCAATCGCAATCATGCCAAAGCGACCACCGGAAAATCCAGTCACAATCACCTCATTATTGATGGGCAGCATGCCGTAACCAACACGTAATGAGAGGGCGGATTGTTGACGTTGATAAGTCCACTTGCGTACGCCTGTCTGACCATCAAGACCGACAAAGCGATTATCTAAGGTGCGAATGATGACTACGCCGCCAGCAACCACTGGCTCAGATAGGACCTCGCTGCCAACGCTCATGTTCCATATAGCCTTGCCAGTATCGTCATAGGCATAGACCGTTCCTTTGGTGGTGACCACTGCCGTAGTACGACCATCCGATCCGGGTCCTATCGAAAGGCGATCTGGTACAGATACTTCCCATATTTTTTGACCAGTACGTAAATCAATCTTAGCGAGATTGCCGCGATGAGAGGCCGCATAAACGGCATCACCCGCTACTGCAGGATGAAAATTAAATGGCTCAGATGAACCTACGCTGGTTGTCCATACGGGAGCGAAGTCAAATTGATTGCTAACGGGAACTAGCTCTGCAGGCTTGCGTACACGCGAGCCGCCTGAACAAGCTACCAGGGCCGCTACCACAGAGCCCAGTATTAAAGCTGTACTTGCTAGTTTTGCTACGCGCTTGCAATCCATCATCACTGGGCTACTCCTCCGACGGCATCTAATTTAACTTTTAAGAGACGACGCGCCTCCTCAGGGAATTCTTTTGAGTCATTTAACTGCTTCCAAGCAGCCTCATAACTCTTGCGTGCATCAACCGTATTCTTTTGAGCCAAATACCAATCACCGCGACGCTCTGACCACAAGGCCTCAAATCCAGAGATAGGTTTTTCTTTCAGAATCGCATCTGCTTCTGCAAAATCTTTTTCAGTACCAAGCTCGATTAATTGAGCGCTTAGGCGCAATTTAGCCAAGGCTAAATATCCCTGATCAGATGAATTCTTCGTAGCCCAGCGCAAATAATCCATCGCTTTTACCGAGTCACCAGCATCAGAGGCAATCTTCGCGGCCACTAAGCTAGACATCGCAGCATAGGGTGTACCAGAAAACTGTTTTTGCAAATCATCAGCAGCGCGTAAAGTTTGATCTTTATCGCCCTTGTTGATCGCGGTAATCATGGTCTCGTATAACTGGGATGCGGCTGCAGCTTGGCTAGTTTGCCACCACTGATATCCGTTGTACCCTGCGTAGGCAAATAAAGCAGCAGTCACCACACCAGTAATCAGGTTGCGATACTTTTGCCAAAACGCTTTAAGTTGATCTAATTGTTCTTGTTCTTCTAGGTCTAAAGGCATGTCAATCCAAGCAAATAAATACAGTATTAATAATGAATGTCTTCATTCTATTCGGTGGCGCCAACAATGGCGTCAATTACCGCTTCTACAACGCTATCAAGGTCCACTGCCTTCTGTACACCGGTGCTGCGCAAATCTTTGAGTTGAGCCTCATTCTTAGCCAATTCATCTGGCCCAATGATGACAGCATAGGCTGCTCCACTTGAGTCTGCCTTCTTCATTTGTGACTTAAAGCTAGCAGCCTGGCCATCGGGAGGGCAAAACAGGATGACATCGATACCCGCATTACGTAGGCGCTCAGCAATGATCATGGCCGCAGTCAGGGTCTCGCCCCCTTGGTGAATCACAAAAGCATCGCATTGGGCCTGCGCTTCTGGCAAAGACCCCGAAACCTTCATCAACTCCAAGACACGCTCCATACCCATTGCCCAACCGCAGGCTGGAGCAGCTTTACCGCCCATACGCTCAATCAAGGGGTCATAGCGACCACCGCCGGCGATCGTTCCTTGAGCCCCCAACTCTTCGGTAATCCACTCGAACACAGTCAGGTTGTAGTAATCCAAACCACGCACTAAACGGGGGTTGATTTTGCACGGGATGTTGTTGGCCTTGAGTAATGCTTGCACGGCCTCAAAATGCTTAAGCGATTCTTCGCCTAAGAAATCCAATAACTTGGGTGCGCCTTCAATCAAATCTTGCATTGCCGGATTCTTAGAATCCAAAATGCGTAATGGATTTGTTAGTAAGCGACGCTGCGAATCTTCATCTAATTGTTCTTTGTTTTTCTCGAAGTACGTTACCAAGGCGGCGCGATGCTCTGCACGCTCAGGAGCTTGCCCTAAAGAATTAATCTCTAAACGTACGCCCTTCAGGCCGAGTTCATCCCATAAGCGCTGACCCATCAAAATGATTTCTGCATCGATATCTGGGCCTGCAAAACCCATGGCTTCAATACCGAATTGATGGAACTGGCGATAGCGACCACGTTGTGGGCGCTCATGGCGAAACATGGGGCCGGTGTACCAAAGACGCTTTGGTCCTTCGTACAGTAAATTGTTTTCAACCACGGCTCGCACTACAGCGGCAGTACCTTCTGGACGCAATGTGAGCTGCTCACCATTTAAGCGGTCTTCAAACGAATACATCTCTTTCTCAACAATATCGGTTACTTCTCCAATACCGCGTTGAAACACTGCAGTCGCCTCCACAATGGGAGTACGCAAGAATTCATAACCATAAGCACGGGTGAGGTCACGCAAAACATGCTCTAAATGTGTCCACTGCGCAGCATCTGCTGGCAAGAGATCATTCATGCCACGTACGCCATTAATTTTTTGAATCTTTTGCGCTTTAGCTGGGTTTGCCTTGTCAGTCATGATGTGCTTGGTTCAATTTCTTTTTTTATTGTTGCTCTATGTTGTTATTCTTGTTCTAGCTTTTGTCTTGCTTTTTACTTCGGAGCGTAATTCTGCTTAACGTACTCGTCGACAATCACCTGAAACTCTTGAGCAATATTCTCGCCACGCAAAGTTTTGACTTTGACGCCATCCACGAATACCGGTGCAGCAGGAGTCTCGCCAGTACCCGGCAATGAGATGCCAATATTGGCGTGCTTACTCTCTCCAGGACCGTTGACAATACAACCCATCACAGCAACATTCATCGCCTCAACACCCGGATGGGTTTTTTTCCATACCGGCATTTGCTGACGCAGATACGATTGAATATTGGCGGCTAATTCTTGAAAAGTAGTACTCGTTGTTCTGCCACAACCCGGACAGGCAATCACCATAGGTGTGAAGTTACGCAATCCCATGGTTTGCAAAATTTCTTGGGCCACAATGATTTCATTTTCTCGTGGCGCACCTGGGTCAGGCGTTAAAGAAACTCGAATAGTGTCGCCAATGCCCTCTTGTAACAAGATACCCAATGCAGCAGTTGAGGAAACGATCCCCTTGCTTCCCATGCCTGCCTCGGTTAATCCCAAGTGCAATGGGTAATCTGAGCGATTAGAGAGGTCACGATAGACCGCCACCAAATCTTGCACATTACTGACTTTGCATGACAAGATAATTTGGTTTGGATTCATACCAAACTCCACTGCTTTTTCAGCGGACTGCAAGGCTGACTGAATCAAAGCTTCAATCATGACTTCTTGTGCAGTCTTAGGAACTGGCAGTGCGGCGTTAGCGTCCATGATGCTGGCCAGTAAGTCTTGATCTAAGCTGCCCCAGTTCACGCCAATCCGAATCGGCTTGTCGTATGTACAGGCCGCTTCAATCATTTGCGCAAATTGTGGATCACGTTTAGCGCCCTTCCCTACATTACCGGGATTGATTCGATATTTCGATAAAGCCTTGGCACACTCGGGGTAGTCTTTCAATAAGGTGTGGCCGTTGTAGTGGAAGTCGCCAATCAATGGCACTAGGACATCCATCTTGTCTAACTGTTCACGAATATAGGGAACTGCTGCAGCTGCAGCTGGCGTATCCACAGTAATACGAACCATCTCTGAACCAGCCCGAGCCAACTCTTTAATCTGGATGGCGGTACCAACTGCATCAGCAGTATCGGTATTGGTCATCGATTGGACGCGCACTGGTGCGTTACCACCACTCGTAATGATGTTGGTTTTCCAGGCAACCGTTGCTTGACGTGTCTCCCGCTTTGGCGATGGACCTAATGGCAGCTTTGGAGAATTGCTAGATGTATCACTCATAGGACTCTTTTATGAAATTAGTCGTCTAATCTTTTAAGCCATTGCACTGGGTGCTCGGCTTGGTACTCTTGCTCTTCTTCGTCATCGTCAAGATGATCAGCCTCGTCATCTTGACCTAAATTGATCTGCTTGTCATGCACGGCACGCTCACGCACTCTAGTGCGATCAACTACATCACCCGCTAACTGACCACAGGCAGCGGCAATATCATCGCCACGGGTTTTGCGTACGGTAGCCACCATGCCCGCATCTAACAAGATGCTGGCGAAGGCATGAACACGTTGTGCTGATGAGCGTTTTAATCCAGATTCCGGAAATGGATTAAATGGGATCAGATTGATCTTGCATTTGATGTTTGCCAATAAACGCACCAGCTCTTTAGCCTGGATGTCAGAGTCATTGACGCCATCGAGCATGCAATATTCAAAGGTTAAGAAATCTCTTGGGGCAAAAGGTAAATACCGTTCGCACGCAGCAAGCAATTCTCTTAAGGGGTATTTTTGATTGAGCGGAACAAGTTGATCACGTAGCTTATCGTTTGGCGCATGCAAGGACACTGCCAATGCGACTGGGCAATCTTGTGCCAAGCGATCAATCATTGGTACTACGCCAGAAGTAGATAGCGTCACACGACGACGCGATAAACCATAAGCTCTGTCATCAAGCATTAAACGTAAAGCAGTTACTACGTTGTCGTAGTTGAGCAAGGGCTCACCCATGCCCATCAGGACCACATTCGAGATCACGCGACCTGTATGCTCCCAGCCTGGGGTTGGGTATTTCTCAATACGGCGAACTGCATTCGGATCAGTGCGGAGTAAATGCTCAGCAAACCAGAGTTGGCCAATGATTTCACCAGCGGTGAGGTTGCGGGAGAAGCCTTGATGCCCAGTTGAGCAAAAACGGCAATTGACTGCGCAACCCGCCTGGGATGAAATGCACAAGGTGCCACGATCATCTTCAGGAATAAATACGGACTCGACAGCATTTCCAGCGCCAACATCGAGCAACCACTTACGGGTGCCATCGGCTGCATGCTCGTCTTTAATGACTGGGAGGGAAAGAACTTCTGCTTTATCGAGCAAGGTTGCTCTAAAGCTTTTTGCTAGGTCACTCATGTCATTGATATCAGAAACACCACGCTGGTGTATCCATTGCATGAGTTGCTTGGCCCGAAAGGGCTTTTCATTCAACCCCGCGACATACGCTGACATTTGGTCAGCGTCAAAATCTAAGAGATTTATGCGCGGGGAGGTCAATGCGCCTACTTATTAAA
>JBEGUE010000184.1:0-5810 GCA_041179045.1 Pseudomonadota bacterium | reverse complement strand
AAGAGTTGTGCCAGTGCCACTTTGTTAGCGCCCTCTGTCACTTTTGCTGAGAATATTGTGCGTGGGCTTTTTAAGCATTTATCTGATCAAGATTTACTGAAGATTATGCGAATTACCGTCCTCTGCTTCACGGTAGCAGTAACTTTTTTTGCGATTAATTCCGAATTATCTATTTTTAAGATGGTTGAAAATGCCTACAAGATCACCTTAGTAGCCGCTTTTGTGCCGCTGGCATTTGGAGTGTATTGGTCAAGAGCAAATTCTTTAGGCGGCTTGTTAGCTGTTTTAGGCGGTTTAGTGACCTGGATTGGCTGCGAAATGATGGCCCCGACAGCAATCCTACCCCCTCAATTGGCCGGCCTTTTAGCGAGCATTATCGGCATGCTATTGGGCGGATTGATAGCGGGACCGAGGCCAACAGCGTGCTCAGGCGTATTGGATAAGTAGAGTTTCAATATTTTATTGCACCCCCAAATGTTCTCCTCTAATATGAGATTAATTCAAAATTTTTTATCTTTATGGAGTTCCTATGAAAATCTGTGTAATCGGTGGAGGGGGTGCGATCGGCGGCTATCTTGCTGTCATGTTGGCGCGAGCCGGCAATGACGTAACGGTAGTGGCACGTGGCGCCACCTTGGCGGCAATCAAAGAGCGTGGCCTCGCATTAATTATGGATGACCAACCTGAGCCTTTGGTAGCACAGGTAAAAGCGGTTGAAAAAATTCGGGATGCCGAAACGCCAGACGTAGTGATTTTGGCGGTAAAGGCTCACCAAGTTGAGCCGGTCATTGAAGATCTTGCTGCAATCATGGGCTCAGAAACAATCTTAATTCCGATGCAAAACGGTATTCCTTGGTGGTACTTCCAGAAGTTGGGTGGCAACTATCAGGATCACTCCGTTGAAACGGTCGATGCGGGTGGTGTTGCTAAGAATGCAATTAACCCCAACAACATTATTGGTTGCGTAGTCTATCCAGCTACCTTTACTCAAGCTCCTGGAGTGATTCGTCACGTTGAAGGTAATCGCTTCCCATTGGGTGAGTTAGATGGTCAACAAACCGAGCGGATTCAGAAAATTTCTGAAATGATGTCAGCCGCTGGATTCAAGTCACCTATCTTGGAAGATATTCGCTCTGAGATTTGGTTGAAATTGTGGGGCAATATGACTTTCAATCCCATTAGCTCTCTAACTCACGGAACGTTGGAAGGTATTTGCCAATATCCACTGACTAAAGAGTTGGCTCGTAATATGATGGCTGAAGCACAGACCATTGCTGAGAAGTTGGGCGTCACTTTCCGGGTGGACATTGAACGTCGTATTGCTGGCGCAGAAAAAGTTGGCAAACACAAGACCTCGATGTTGCAGGATTTAGAAGCAGGTCGTAGCTTGGAGATTGATGCCTTATTGGGCTCTGTGATTGAGCTTGGCCAGATTACCAAAATACCAACACCATGCCTCAATACAGTCTTTGCTTTAACAAAGTACCTTGATGAAAATGTTCAAGCCTCTAAAGGCAGTTTGGCATTGCCATCTGTTTCTGGCTACTAAGAATTTGCTGCAATAGGTAGACTCAATACCTGAAGTAATTAGGCATTAAAAAACCCTCACCACGAAACATGGTGAGGGTTTTTGTTTTGAGTCTTTAGTTTTATATCAACAGTCTAGATCACTTATTCAAAGCGATTATCTAAGCGTCCAACACCATCAATAATGATGCTGACATTGCTTCCGGGCTTCATAGAGCCAACACCAACAGAGGTACCGCAGGCGATGATGTCGCCAGCTTGAAGTGGCACATCTTGAGAGATCAAGCTAACCAATTTTGCTGCTGGAAAAATCATATCGGAGACCGGATAGTTCTGACGTTCTTGATCATTGAGGATGGTCTTAATCGTTAGCTTACTTGGATCTACATCAGTTGTGATGTATGGGCCGAAGACACCAAAGGTATTAAAACTCTTAGAGCGGGTCCACTGCGCGTAGCCAGGATCGCGATTCAAAATCTCGATTGCAGTGACATCGTTAATGCAGGTGTAACCAAAAATGGCATTGGCTGCTTGGACCTCATCAGCTTCATGACAGGCTTTGCCGATGACAATGCCAAGTTCACCTTCATAAACCACTTTTCCAGAGTAAGACTTGGGAGTGCGAATGACCTGATTGGCTGCCAAGAAAGAATTGTTACCTTTCAGAAAATATAAAGGCTCTGCTGGCACAGTATGCTCAAGCTTAGTCACTAGCGCATGAAAGTTATCCACCATCGCGACCATCTTAGATGGGATGCATGGGATATCGATAGTGACATCAGAAAGCTTTAATGTCTCGCCAGTAGCTTGCGGATGATTAAATAGATCACCGGTATACACGGCAACTTGATCGCCTTGTACTTGTCCTAAGCCAGTCTTGCCTTGATGTTGAAACCTGAGCCATTGAGCCATAATGAATCCTCCTGATGGTTAATATATATAAGCAATATCTTACAGGGATGGATTGATGGCTAAGCATTCTGAATTACTATTTGCGCCTGAATTAGATCAGCCAGTTCGGTATATTGAGCGTACCCGCAATTACTACCTTGGTTTAGGGTATGAAACGCCCTATGTTTGGGCGCATTACATTGATGTGCCTTTTACTCCGGTGCAAAAGCCTCTTAATCAATCTACTCTCGGTTTAGTGACTACTGCCGTCCCCTTTGATGTCAGTAAGGGTCCACAAGGACCTGGTGCGCCTTATAACGCCGCCGCTAAGTTTTATGACCCGTATATATGCTCAATTGATGAGAGCGTCGACTTACGTATTGCGCATGTCGGCGTTGATAGGCTCAATGCCAATATGGAGGATAGCAACTGTTGGTTTCCAATCAGTGCGGCGAAACGGGCTGTTGCAAAGGGGCGTGTTCAATCTCTAGCTCAGCATTTCTATGGCTTGCCAACCAATCGTAGCCAACGCCATACCTTGGAAATTGATGCCCCCTTGATTCTGAGCAAGATGCGTGCAGATCAGGTGGATGTTGCTGTATTAATTCCAAATTGCCCGATTTGTCATCAAAGTCAAAGCTTATTGGCGCGTTATTTGGAGGAGGCTGGCATTCCTACAGTCATCATGGGCGCGGCGAAAGATATCGTGGAGTATTGCGGTGTGCCTCGCCTGCTTTTTAGTGACTTTCCATTGGGAAATGCTGCAGCGCTCCCTAATAATGAGCAATCGCAAGACTCTAATTTTGAATTGGCTCTGCGCTTGCTTGAAGGTGCTCCAGGTGCACGAACTACCTTACAGTCCCCCTTAACCTGGTCAGTTGACCCCGCCTGGAAATTAGACTATTCCAATCTTGATCGACTATCTCCGGAGGAGATAGCGCAATTGCGTGATGAAGCTGAAAAGGCGCGTATTACTGCGCGTGATATCAGAATGAAAAGCGTTGGTGCTTAGGTCTGTCTAGACAGCGAATATCTACATAAGGCATGCAGCGCTGTTGTTGCCTCATTTTCAGGAAACTCTTTAAGGCATTCGAGTGCAAGATCAACTTCTCGCTTTGCGGCAGCTTGGGTGTAATCCAGCGCGCCAGAATTTTGAACTGCACTCAGAATCTGTTGGAAGACATCATCTGGCAGATCTTGATTTTGTTCAATTGCCGCACGAACAAGCAGGCGTTCTTCGGTGCTGCCATTCTCCAGAAGATAAATGAGCGGTAGGGTGGGTTTGCCTTCCCTTAAATCATCACCTGCATTTTTTCCCATTTGGGAGGCGTCAGCGGTGTAATCGAGCAGGTCATCCATTAATTGGAAGGCAGTACCAATATGGCGACCAAAAGCTGCAGACTGCTCTCGTTGTTTGGCATCCGCACCGGCCAAAATTGCACCAAGCTCAGTAGAAGCCTCAAATAATTTGGCGGTTTTATAGCGAATCACCCGCAAATAGCTCTCTTGGTCTACTTCGGGGTCATTCATGTTGAGGAGTTGTAATACCTCCCCCTCGGCAATCGTATTAGTGGCATCGGACAGGATTTCCATGACTCGCAGGTCATTGGGACCTACCATCATCTGAAAGGCTCTCGAATACAGAAAATCACCTACCAGCACGCTTGCTGCATTGCCAAAGGCCGCATTGGCGGTCTCTCGACCCCTTCTCAGGGTGGATTCATCGACAACATCGTCATGCAGAAGAGTGGCTGTGTGGATAAATTCCACTACCGCTGCCAGCTCTAAGGCATGTGAGTTTGCTTTGCAATTGGCTAAAGCCCTGTTGACCAAGAGCAAAAGGGCAGGTCTAACCCGTTTTCCACCAGCCTGAATGATGTAAGTCGAGATTTGATCGATTAAGGCCACTTTTGATGCCAATCGCAGGCGAATAACCTCATCTAAGGCCTTGAAATCTAAGGCAATTGGGGCCAAAATCTGGCTTAATTCGTTGGTTTTGACAGTGGTCGTCATGCAAGATATAATAATCGGCTTAGCTCATCCAGGGTGGATTAGCTTAAATGTAGATATTAATTGAGGTTTCACACCATGTACGCGGTCATAAAAACCGGTGGCAAACAGTATAAAGTTGCTGCAGGCGAAAAATTGAAAATAGAACAGATACCAGCGGAAATCGGCAGCGAAATCACTCTTGACCAGGTCTTAGCCGTAGGCGAAGGCGCTTCACTCAAATTGGGTGATCCATTGGTTAATGGTGCAGCTGTGATGGCCACTGTCGTCTCCCAGGGACGTCACGATAAAGTGACAATCTTTAAGATGCGCCGTCGCAAGCATTATCAAAAGCACCAAGGCCATCGTCAGAATTACACAGAAATTCTGATTAACACGATTAAAGCTTAATTTAGGCTAACGGCTCAATAGCAGGAGAAAAGATATGGCACAGAAAAAAGGCGGCGGCTCGACACGAAATGGCCGCGACTCAGAATCGAAACGCTTAGGCGTTAAAGTTTTTGGCGGCGAGCAAATCAATGCTGGCAGCATCATCATTCGTCAACGTGGTACACGAGTACATCCGGGTATGAACGTTGGTATTGGTAAAGATCACACTTTGTTTGCCCTAGTTGATGGACAAGTGGAATTTGGCGTTAAGGGTGCTTTGAAGAAGGCCCAGGTTTCAGTTCTCCCGCGTTCATAAGACGCCTGACTGAGACACGTTTGATTCAGATTTATTCCGAATTTAACTCTTAGGAACAGGCCTCGCTAAGCGAGGCCTTTTTTATTCATGAAATTTATAGACGAAGCTCGTATTGAAGTCATAGCTGGCCAAGGTGGCGCCGGGAGTGCCTCTATGCGCCGCGAAAAGTTTATCGAATTCGGTGGCCCTGATGGTGGCGATGGTGGCAAAGGCGGAAGCGTTTGGGCTACTGCAGATCGCAACATCAACACCTTGATTGACTATCGCTACGCTAAAACGCACACTGCAAAAAATGGTGAGCCTGGCCGTGGTGCTGATTGCTATGGTCGTGCAGGTGACGATATTGAGTTGCGCATGCCAGTTGGCACCATCATTTCTGATTATGAAACTGGTGAGCCGATTGCTGACTTAACCACTCACGGTGAGCGTCTTTGTTTGGCGCAGGGCGGTGTTGGTGGTTGGGGAAATATTCACTTTAAGAGTAGTACGAACCGTGCTCCTCGCCAAAAGACGAATGGCAAAGATGGCGAGCGTCGTAAGCTGAAGTTGGAATTAAAAGTACTGGCTGACGTAGGTTTATTAGGCATGCCAAACGCCGGTAAATCGACCCTGATTACTGCCGTATCTAATGCGCGTCCAAAGATTGCGGACTATCCATTTACAACACTGCACCCGAATTTAGGAGTAGTGCGTGTAG
>JBEGUE010000183.1:0-4903 GCA_041179045.1 Pseudomonadota bacterium | reverse complement strand
TGGGTGAATCCATCTTTTAAAAAAGAACTCATCATGGAAGTGTTCAGCACTCAACTGCCCCGCTTAGTTGAGGAAATTGAACGCAAGGTTGAGGGAGTCAATAAGCCCAAAGCTTCCAATGAAGATGGTTGGGTTGTGGACCCCGTACCCACTCCGAGTAAACGAGGGGACGTATTAAGTGATGAGGAGATTGATCGGATCACTCAATTACTACTCTCTACCGAAGATGGGGCCTTTGAGCTGGCGATTACCGTACTCAAGACTCATGGGGTATCGATCAATTACATTGTCTTAGACCTCATACCCACTATTGCTAGAAGACTAGGCAAGCAATGGGAAGATGACACGCTGAGTTTTGCCGAGGTATCCATTGGAGTTAATAGACTTGAGCGGGTTATTCATAAGCTCGACTACCTTTTTCAAGTCACTCAATTAGAGAAGCGGGGCAACCATTCGATTCTGATCTCGAATTTTCCAGAATCACAGCACTCTTTAGGCACCCTCATTCTTTCTAATTATTTTATTCATTCTGGTTGGCGTGTTTATCGCCCGGAAAATAACAGTCTCAAGTCCATCGGCCGAGAACTTGAGTCTAATAACCATGATGCTATTGCCATTTCAATATCTTGTGACGAACAACTGGAGTTGCTACCAAATACCATTAACTTTCTCAGGGGAAAATCTAAGAACCCGAAAATCGTAGTTCTTATTGGGGGTCCGCTCTATAATAAAGCGCCTGCAAAATTTGATTGTATTGAGGCAGATATCAAAGCATTTACCCCTGAAGAATCTGTTGAAAAATTAGAGCTTGTTCTCAGCCAAATATAAAAATAATTATTAGAAAAATCGGTAAATACACATAGTGACCAAAATTTTCAATCTAGATCCACAAGCAATCGATGTCTTAGATGTGCATCAAGCAGCTGCAATACTGTCGCTTTCAGTTGATCTTGTGCTTGTAATGAATAGCTCAGGCTTAATAGAGAGTGTTTTAAACGGCTCAAAGCCTATTGCTAGCAATACGCAGTCTTTGATTGGAAAAAATTGGCTCGATACAGTTGCTGTTGATAGCCAACCCAAAGTCAACGCCCTTCTCAAGACAAGTGAAGATGAATCAGAGCAAAAATGGCGCCAAGTAAACCAATGGATTGAAGGCTCACCTTCTTTTCCAATTCAATTTAGTACGATTTTTTTTCCAAAAGAAAACAAGTTAGTTGCTATTGGCAAAGACCTCAGCAGCATCTCAATATTGCAGCAAAAACTGGTCGACTCTCAACAAGAAATTGAGCGTGACTATGCCAATCTTCATGCAATACAAAATCGTTACGTCCAACTATTTAATAATATTGATCAAGCCTATTTAATAGTAGACAGCCAAACCTTAAAGATTCTTGAGGTGAATAAATCGGCGGGCTTTTTGGTAGGTGACCTAAAGAAAATTCAGGGAAAACTATTTACTAATTTATTTCCTGTAAAAGACTATGAGGCTATACAAACTTATTTAGCAGAATCAAAATCAGGAATTTTGCAGTCTCCTATCCAATCGACACTGGAGAATCTCAAAGAGAATGTAGAAATCTCTAGCGTCTTGTTGCGCGAGGGCAATCAAAATATTTGCCTGGTATCCATTAAGCCAAGATCGAAGAGCGTCCAGACTAATAATCTGAATGAGCAAACCACTTTGCTGACACAGGCCATTGAAGACTTTCAAGATGGTTTTATTGTGTGCAGTACTAGCGGCGTCATTTTGACCGCCAATAGCACCTTTGTTTCTATGTCTCAATCTGCCCAGAAGGAAAATATTCTCGGCAAGTCTTTAGAGGTATGGCTTGGAAGAGCGGGTATTGATTTAAAAATTATCCTTGGCACCGTGCGCGAATATGGCTCGATCAAAGACTATTCAACAACCATTACCGCAGATGATGGTAGCTCACCACGAGAAGCCCAAATTTCAGCGGTCAGCTTTATCAGCGGAAAACTTTCAGCGGTTGGTATCAGCATTCATCTGATCTCGAAATCCGTGCAGCAACCTAGCACTAAATCTGAGAACCTAGGAAAGAATGCCAAGGAACTAACCCAATTAGTTGGCAAAGTTCCTTTAAAGCAAATCGTTACTGAGACCACTGACATTATTGAAAAATTATGTATTTTGGCTGCCTTAGATCTCACGATGTCCAACAGGGCCTCAGCAGCTGAATTACTTGGCTTATCTCGACAAGGTCTTTATATCAAAATGAGGCGTTTTGGCATTGTTGATGGTAATGCTGCTGAAGATATTGATGCCTAATTTCTCATGACTAATCAGACAGCAGTATTAGCTTTAATCAATATTGCTGCTGGTTCTAGTGGATGGGGGCTATCACGCTATGTTCTGGGTAAACACCCTTTCGCCGGGCTGCCAGGCCTGCAATTTTGCAAAGTACTAGGCTCTGGATTTAATGGGGGATTTAGTACAAAACCCAGCCTCACAAAACAAGGCTTCTTTTGTGTATTTGATGAGCCTGAAAATGCAGCCGCTTTCTTAAAAAATGCTGCTATCTTGCGTGCATATCAAGATCACTCCAGTGAAATGTTTACTGCAACACTTCAAGCCTACTCTAGCCGTGGTTCGTGGTCTTCATTTCCAATGCAAGACTTGGTAGCAAAACCGATAAGAGGTCCTATTGCATCTCTGACTCGAGCTTCAATCAGACCCACTAAAGCGATGCAGTTTTGGAGCAAGGCAAAGCCTGCTGAAGTTTCCATTAATCAGGCGTCTGGAAAAATACTGACGGCTGGACTTGGTGAGGCACCCTACCTTCGCCAGGCAACCTTTACCATCTGGAATGATGAGCAATCTCTAGATCGCTATGCACAGGAAGGGGCTCATCTCGCAGCCATTAAAGCTGCATACGGTAAAGATTATTTTTCAGAATCCATGTTTACACGCTTTGTAGTGAATTCTGCTCAAGGTGTATGGCAAGGCAAGCATGTTGAAATCGCCTAAGGTTCTCATTGTTGGAGCGGGTATTGGCGGCCTAAGCGCTGCTTTGACCTTATCCCATCAAGGTCTCGATGTCACTGTCATCGAGAAGAATGCAGGGCCAGGTGGAAAGATCCGCCAAGTGCAAGCAGGCAGTTCTTTCATTGACTCTGGGCCTACGGTCTTTACGATGAAATGGATCTTTGATGAACTCTTTGCAGATTGTGGAGAACATTTTGATTCAGAATTCGAACTTGAAGCATTAGATATTCTTGCAAGACATAGTTGGGGTGATAACTATCTAGATCTGTATGCAGATAGTCAAAAAAGCGCTGATGCTATTGGCCAATTTAGCGGGCCACAACAAGCAAGGCAATTTTTAGAGTTTTGCAAAACGGCAAAAAAAGTTTATCAAGCACTCAAATCACCTTTCATTGAATCCCCTCGCCCTAGCATGATGGGAATGATGTCCTCTTTAGGGCTGACGAAGAGTAAAGTGCTATGGGACATCGGTCCCTTTAGTAGCTTATGGTCAGCATTGGACCGCTACTTCCCTGATCCTCGTCTACATCAGTTGTTTGGGCGTTATGCAACTTACTGTGGCTCATCGCCTTATTTGGCTCCGGCAACCCTGATGCTGATTGCGCAAGTAGAAATGGAAGGCGTTTGGTCTATCAAGGGCGGAATGATCAAGATCCCCGAGGTCATTGCTCGCTTAGCCCAAAAGAAACAATGTAACTTTAGATACAACTCGGAAGTCCAGTCTCTGGATGTCGCCGGGGGTAAAGTAAAAGGTGTATTGCTCTCTTCCGGCGAATATCTTGAATGTGATTACCTGATTTTCAATGGTGACATTAACGCCTTAAAGCACGGCTTACTGGGTGAGCCAGCCAGTGAAGCGATTCCTAAAAATCTCCAACAGTCAGATTCTCTATCTGCAGTCACTTGGTCAATGCAGGTAAAAGCATCTGGCTTCCCCTTGGTCAGACATAACGTTTTCTTTAATCAACCTTACCGCGATGAGTTTTCGGATATTTTTTCTCAGAATAAAATTCCAGAAAATCCAACGGTGTATATATGCGCTCAAGATAGAACGGATCACGCGATCGAGAGCGACTCACATGAACGACTGCTTTGCCTGGTCAATGCACCAGCAAATGGTGGCGGTTCATCTTACGACGTAAAGGAAGTAGATCGATGCGAGCAAAAAATATTTTCACTCATGAGCCAATATGGTCTACAGCTTCAAAATCTGGAAATGACTCGAACAAGCCCTCAAGAATTCGCCAAACTCTTTCCGGGTCGCGGGGGAGCTCTTTATGGTCAAGCAACTCATGGGTGGATGAGCTCATTCCAGAGGCTCGGTTCTCAATCTCAAATCAGCAACCTTCTACTCACGGGGGGAAGCACGCATCCGGGTCCGGGAGTTCCCATGGCAGCTATGTCCGGTCGCTTGGTGGCCGCAACCCTAATGGAACACCTCGGTTTGACCAAGCGGTAGATCCAGGAAATTATCTCTGGTGGTATGTCGATGGTCTGAGTGATGATGGTCTTTATGGTTTTAGCATTATTGCTTTTGTTGGCAGTGTATTCTCGCCCTATTACGCCTGGGCCAATAAAAAGCAGCCTGCCAACGCAAATGACTACTGCGCTATTAATGTTGCACTTTACACACCCAATTCAAAATACTGGACTATGACTGAGCGGGCTCAGAATGCGATCAAGAGAACAGAACATACTTTTACGATTGGCCCCAGTCATTTACATTGGGAAAATGATGTTTTAACAATCAACATTAAAGAGCGTGTACCTTTACTGGGGCAAAAAGTAGAGGGCACTATTAAGGTATACCCAGACCAACTCTTTAATCAGGTTGTTGCATTAGATGATCAAGATAAGCATCGCTGGGGGCCGATTTCTCCGTCAGCGAGGGTTGAGGTG
>JBEGUE010000182.1:0-4070 GCA_041179045.1 Pseudomonadota bacterium | reverse complement strand
GTGCGTTGCTCGCGCTTTAAGCTATCGGGTAGGTCGCTCGAATCTGTAAGTAATTACAGATCTAGATGGATGGTGATCCGTTCGCAAGAACGACAGGATCCGGCTTATAGGGCGACTCTTCGCTTTATTCAATAAACACACTAGCCTGTTGCAATGCACGTGTGGGTAGCAGTTCCTCTGATAGTTCTTGGAATGGTCGCTGTAATCTTGGGAGAAGCCGATGATTCGCCTGGCCTACAAGGTTTGGGCGTAATCCTAATTATCTTGGTTATTTTCCTCGCTTACCGGCGACGAAAAATAAACTAAGCCATCCATTTTTCAGATGGCAAACCAACTACTCGCCCTCTAAACTTTTGGAATGTTGATGAGGGTGGTGAAGGCACGTTGGCTCGTTGCGCCCTTTGCTGCCTTAATCCTTTTATTTAGTGCAGGCGCTGCGGCAGCCCCCGAATGCCATATTGAGCCAACGGCAGAAACAGTCAATCCTGCGGCGCTACACCAGAATCATTCAGCGATACCTCACGATCACTCAGCTCAAGTGGCACATTCCTCATTCGCAATGCCTCAGGATGTTATCGGATCACTAGGTGGCACTCTCAGCAATGAAATATGTGTTGTCGTAGGGTTCATAGTCTTACTCTTGCTTCGTTTCTCACGTCTCTTGCAATCAAATCTCAACGTGATGAAAATATCTGCACCCGAATATCTTTTACCTACCTTTATCTCCAAGAATCTAGGCTACTTAAACCTAACGCATCTCAAGTTGGGGATTATTCGCATCTAATCCTTCTCTCGTCCATGAATTAATCACGAGAAAAGGGATTTTGATGTTCAAAAAACTTATCGTTTTACTGTTCTCACTTGGTGTCCTTTTGACTCCAAGTGGCGCTAACGCTTCATCGCATGCGAAGTCATTACAAAATTTGGATATGAACGAAATTATGTTCGCCCAAATGATGATTCCACATCATAAGCAAGCAATTTCTATGTCAGAAACTGCCCTGAAGAAGAGTCAAAATCAGGAAATCCTGAAGCTTTCAAGGCAGATAAAGAGCCTGCAGAGTTCTGAGGTCTCTCAGCTGACCTATTGGCTGATAGCGACAGATTCTTCAATGACAATGGATCACGACATGAAAATGTCTGGCATGTTGACCGTGAAGGAACTTGCTTCACTGAAACGTCTCACAGGAACTCAGTTCGATAGAACATTTCTGCAACTGATGATCAAGCATCATCTGGGGGCGCTTGAAATGCTTGATCTGATTGACGATTCCGAAAATGCGGAGGCCAAGGCACTTGCCAAGGCAATCAAATCCGCACAAAGTAAAGAAATAATTTCCATGAAACAACTACTCAAGAAACTTAAATAAGGAGAAATTAAATGCGAAAAACACTAGTAAGCATCGCGACCGTAGTTGGTCTAGTTTTAACCCCAAGTGTTGCCTTTGCCGATGCGGCAAAGCCAGGCCAGAGCATGACACACATGAAAACTGGTGCTGGAATCGCTTCAACACTTGAAGCTGCAGGAGTCATTCTCTACGTGCAAGGTGGAGCAACATCTGCAGTCATTGGAGACAATCTGAGTTCGGCAACTAGCCAAGTTGTTTTTCATATTCCAGTAACTGCAAACAAAGCTGGGGTTCAACATGTGGGAAGCAACATTATTTTCTTCAACACAGCAAATAATCAATTCCTCACTCTTGGCAATCCAGTTATCGATCTGGCAAAGGGTGTTGTCACAGCTACTGTTCCTCAGGCAGGTAATGCAAAGGTTGATATTTTGACTATTACTAATGCATTAACAGCAAAGCCGAAAGTCACAAACGATAAGAAGGCAAAGCAGCGCACAACTGCCTACACAGGAACCACCTTGGTGCTTGCGCCAGGAGTAGCTGCGACGATCTCATCAGTCCTAGGTTTGCCAGATGGTTCGTTGCCAGAGGGCTTGGCTTTTGGAACAGCTGATGTGACTCTGTACTCAGCAATCAAGGCAAAGAAATAATCGCCCTAAGGCTCTTTACGGAGATCCAATGACTCAAGAACATGAAATGAACCGTAGGGCGCTGCTCTCCGGAGCATGTGCCCTAATTGCCTTAAGTGGCCTGGCGGCTTTTCCTACATCAGCAAGTGCTGAAATACGAAAGTTAGGAAATGGTCGTATATCCGTAAAACTAAAGAGCATCCCAGAACTCGCTGTAGTGGGTGGATCTGTTGGGGTCGGCAATGTAAAGGGAAAACCAGTTGCGATTACGCGCACTGGTACTTCTACATACATAGCTTTCTCTCTCAATTGCCCGCATCAAGGTGTGAAAGTTTCACGGGATGAAAACGGTTGGATCTGTGAAGCGCACGGTTCCAAATTCGAGGCCGACGGTGATTTGGTTTTAGGACCAGCCACAACGCGTCTTCCTCGCGTACCGATGAAGATCTCAAAGGGTGTAGCGACAATCGGTTAATCCCGATTCTCTTGATTACCTGAGTTAATGGAATTGGGCCTGAGAGTAAATCTCTCAGGCCCAATTTTGTTGAAAACCAGTTTAAATATCATTAGGCTTTTCTTATGGCGAAAAAATTTGAGTTGGGCCATGGCCACGCCAATGCAATTGTTGCGGTCTTTCGAGCTAAGAAAGGTCTCTAGTTTTGGCAACAAGAGAGCAAAAGCTTTACGAGATGCCGGTGGCCGATGTTTACCTTCATTATGTGAATAAGGTAGAACGGAAAGATCGCACAGAGGCCGAGCTGGTCAAGGTAATTACTTGGCTCACTGGATTTGACGCAAAGACCCTCAAGAGCCACCTCAAGAAGCAGACAACTTTTAAAGATTTCTTCAAGGCTGCAAAAATCCACCCAAATGCGAAACTCATTACTGGCTCTATTTGTGGTGTAAAGATTGCAGAGATAGAAGACCCGCTCATGAAAAAGATTCGCTACATGGACAAGTTAGTTGATGAACTAGCAAAGGGTCGTCCTATGGAAAAGATTCTTCGCTCCGACTCATAGTAGATCGAGTAGATAGGAATTGACTATTTGCTCAGTACATTTCGCTTGGGCTTTTCTAGCCTCCCCTAAGCCCAGTGCGACCTGCGACGACAGTATTTATAGTTGTTGTAGTACCTGAATAAGAGTTATCGGTCGGATCTAAGGCTACTGAAATGGTGATAGATCCTCTAGTTGCAGGGCGATAGGAACAGGTAGCGGTTCCACCAGCTAACACCGCCTTCTTAGTGCATCCAGGTATTGCTTTCCCATTTACCTTAAAGGTAACTCTGCCAGCCACAGAGACTGTTGCGCTTAAATTCTTGGCTTGGCGGAAGGTAAGTACGCCAGGACTTAGAGTAATTGCTGCACCCTGATTTACTGCGTTAACGGTAAGTGTGGCCGCGCTCGAGGTAAGGGCTGCGCTTGTCACACCATTCTTGGTATTTGTAACGTTGACTCGATATTGATACCCATTCGCTGTTATGGCCAAAGATGCAGTTGTGTATGAGTTAGTTGTAAAGCCGGTTCCCGTAGAAAGGTTCTCCCACGAAGATCCAGTATTTACCTGCCACTGATATGCCAGAGATCCAGAATCAGGTGAGGTAGCAGTAACGCTAAAGGTGGCAGTTGAATTGACTATTGCTGTCCTCGCCGTTGGTTGCACCGAAATGTTTGCAGACCCTGGTGGTGAATTTGTTGTCACATCTGATTTGGAAGATTCTGCTGAATCTAAATACGTGGTTCCGTTCCCAATGGCAGTGATCGAGACTTTGTATGCGGTGGAATCCGCCAGAGATGCAAAGTTTGAAGTCGTGATCGTTGCACTTGTCCCGGTTCTACCCGTTAGCCCGGTCGTAGTGATTAGCGTTCCAATTGAGCTGTAAAGCTTTAATGTGTATGAAGAGGCGTTTGTGATGGCAGACCAAGAGATGGTAATTGACTTTAAAGTATTCGTTGTTGCGCTCACTGCTGGGGCGGCAGGAGTTGTAAGCGTTGTGGTGCTAGAGACCTGCCCTGTGGCAGCAGAGGTTACCGTCGCCGATCCCCCAGAGTTCGAAACTGTGACGACTACTTGGATGTATTTGCCGCCA